>NZ_WIJO01000012.1:0-44140 GCF_009496205.1 Streptococcus mitis | reverse complement strand
TAAAATCCGAAATGTTTTATGGCCATGAGAAAAACTTTAAATCACTTAATCAATTGGAACAAGCTATTATAGACTATATCGATTACTACAACAACAAACGAATTAAGGTAAAACTAAAAGGACTTAGCCCTGTACAATACAGAACTAAATCCTTCGGATAAATTAATTGTCTAACTTTTTGGGGTCAGTACAGTTCCGCAATTGGAAATCTCTAGCTTTTTTGTGGCTGAGAACTATTTTGTCTCAGGCTCTTTTCTATAGGATCTATTTTTCTTTTTCAGAAGTCTTTACTTCAGCTTTTTTGGCAGATTTGATTTGAATGTTGCCCTTGCTGGTCATAACTGCCTTGAGTTCTTTTTCACTTGGGTTTTCAAGGTAGTAGTCAGTGATTGCGTCCTCAATATAGTCTTGAATAGTACGACGAAGTGGGCGTGCTCCCATTTTTGGATCATAGCCGAGGTCAACCAATTTTTCCTTGACCTTCTCTGTCACATCGAGATGGATATTGTTGCTAGAAAGACGTTTGTTAACATCTGCTAGCATGAGCTCGACAATCTGAAGGAGGTTGTCCTTGCTGAGAGCCTTAAATTCGATAATGCCATCAAAACGGTTCATAAACTCTGGGCTAAAGAAGTTGCCGAGTTCACCGAGAACAGAGTTGGTACGTCCTTCTCTAGCAGCCCCAAAACCAACGCTGGCTTCGGCCTTACCTGTACCTGCATTTGAAGTCATGATGATGATGGCATCCTTGAAGCTAACGGTACGTCCTTGCCCATCTGTCAAACGACCATCGTCCAAGACCTGGAGGAACATATGCATAACATCTGGATGGGCTTTCTCTACTTCATCCAAGAGAATAAGAGAATACGGATTGCGGCGAACTTTTTCAGTTAATTGCCCAGCCTCATCGTAGCCAACATAACCTGGAGGGGCACCGACCAACTTAGCTACGCTGTGTTTTTCCATGTATTCGCTCATGTCAAAGCGAATCATGCTATCAGCAGAACCAAAGAGTTCGATAGCTAATTGTTTGGAAAGTTCTGTCTTACCGACCCCAGTTGGTCCGACAAAGAGGAAGCTTCCGATTGGGCGGTTAGGGGTACCGAGACCGACACGATTCCGGCGAATAGCCTTGGCAATCTTATCGACAGCATCATCTTGTCCAATAACATGAGACTTGAGATCTTCGGCTAGATGGATGAGTTGAGATTGTTCTTTCTCTTTCAAATCGCCAACAGGGATATTGGTTTTCTGCTCGATAATGTGCTCAATGGTTTTCTCACTGATGATAGGAGTATCTTGGTCTGTGACCTTTTTCTTTTGCATTTCCTTATACTTGGCAATCTGGTCGCGGAAGTAGGCAGCCTTCTCAAAATCTTCCTCTCGTGTAGCTTGAGATTTAAGATTTTCAGCCTCAATCAAGCGTTGATCAATTACTTTAGGATCCACAAAATTCAAGGTCAAGTTCATCTTAGAACCAGCTTCATCTAGGAGGTCGATGGCCTTGTCAGGCAAGAAGCGATCTTGGATGTAGCGATTGGAAAGAGTTGCAGCTGCTTCAATTGCAGCATCGGTATACTGAACGTGGTGGTAGTCTTCGTATTTCTTTTGAATCCCTTTGAGGATAGTGATTGTTTCTTCCACGGTTGGTTCATCGACTTTGACAGGCTGCATACGACGCTCTAGGGCAGCATCTTTTTCAATGATACGATATTCATTGAGGGTAGTGGCACCGACCAGTTGCAGTTCACCACGAGCAAGGGCTGGCTTGAGGATATTTCCTGCATCATATTGCCATCGCCAGCAGAACCCGCACCGACTATTTCATGGATTTCATCGATAAAGAGAATGATGTCCTCACGTTTGCGAATTTCTTCCATGAGTTTTTGCATGCGTTCTTCAAATTGTCCACGGATGCCCGTTCCTTGAACTAGGCTAACCACATCCAGACGGATGACTTGTTTGCCTTGTAGTTTATGGGGAACATCGCCATCAACGATTTTCTGAGCTAGACCTTCGACAACGGCAGTTTTTCCGACACCTGGTTCACCGATAAGAACAGGATTATTCTTAGTTCTGCGATTGAGAATTTCGATGACACGGATAATCTCATCGTCGCGCCCAATAACAGGGTCAATATCTCCACGACGGGCAATTTCAGTTACGTTGATACCAAATTCTTCCAGCAGGCCTTTTTCTTGGCTTGGTGGAGGAGTTTGAGCAGGTCCACGATTTTGGGAACCATAACCGCCATTTCCACCGTAACCTCCACCTGATTGGGTTGGGGGAGTCGGTGGAGTGTTGTTAGAAGGTCTAAAATTGTTTAGGTCATTGAAGAAATCACCAAAGGGATCAAAGTCACGATTGTTCAGATCCGTAATACCTTTAAAGAGGCTATTGTTAGGATCTGTCTTGATAATCTTATAGCAGTTTTGACAGAGGTCAATTTGTTTTTGCTTTCCATTGAGATTGGTATAAAGATGAATTGTTGAGTCATTGATTTTACAGTTTTGACAAAGCATACATCTACCTCATTTCTTTCTTTAGCTTGGCCTGTCCAAAGGTCAATAATAGTCAAATTTCTATACTCTCATTATAACAGGATTGGGGTGTAAAGCAAGTAAAAAGATTGCAGCTGTGAGAAGTTGTTACAATGAAAATTTTTGAGATTTTAGGGAATAAAAAAATCCTATTTGTGAGACAAAAAGGATTTTGGTTAGACATGCAGGGTGTAATCCCAGCTTGTTTTGTATTAGTAAAGGAGTTCGTAAATCTCCATTGCAATCAAGTCAATGCTGTCAAACGTATAAGTTTCGCGAGCTTCGACATCACGAAGGGTAAAGATTGAGCCGTTTTCTTCGTCGTGGCTGTATGCAACTTCTGCAACAACAACTCCTTCGCGTTCAAAATTACGTTTTAAATTTCCGCCGTCTTTTGCCATTGCTTCAAGGCGGTTGATGATTCTAACCAAATGTGATTCCATTTTGATTCTCCTTCATTTCTTATCGTTACTATTTTACCATAAAGGAGGCCAACTTGCCTAGAAAAAACTAAGATTTCTCGCTAATTCTACCAGCTTAAAGTTTTTTTGAATAAATCAGACAAAGGATTTGAATTTTAATTCAATACATGTTATAATCATACAGTATTCTATTTTAGAAAGCAGTGTGACTATGAATTTTTCTTTTTTACCTAAGTATTTACCTTATTTTAACTATGGGGCTATCGTGACGGTTCTCATTTCTATTTGTGTTGTCTTTTTGGGGACTATTTTGGGTGTTGTCTTGGCTTTTGGACAACGTTCAAAGTTTAAACCGCTTGTCTGGCTCGCCAACTTGTACGTTTGGATTTTCCGCGGGACGCCGATGATGGTTCAGATTATGATTGCCTTTGCCCTTATGCATATCAATGCTCCGACTATTCAGGTTGGGATTTTGGGTGTTGATCTTTCTCGTCTGATTCCAGGGATTTTGATTATTTCTATGAACAGTGGTGCTTATGTTTCTGAGACTGTTCGGGCCGGAATCAATGCGGTTCCTAAAGGTCAGTTAGAAGCGGCTTATTCGTTAGGGATTCGTCCTAAAAATGCTATGCGCTATGTGATTTTGCCACAAGCTATCAAAAATATTTTGCCAGCATTGGGGAACGAATTTATCACTATTATCAAGGATAGTTCCCTCTTATCAGCTATCGGTGTCATGGAGTTGTGGAATGGGGCTACAACAGTTTCTACAACAACCTATCTACCTCTGACACCACTTTTATTTGCAGCCTTTTACTACTTGATTATGACCTCTATTTTGACAGTAGCCTTGAAAGCTTTTGAAAAACGTATGGGACAAGGAGATAAAAAATAATGACAGAAACCTTGATAAAAATTGAAAATTTACATAAATCCTTTGGAAAGAATGAAGTATTGAAGGGCATCAACCTCGAGATTAAAAGAGGAGAAGTTGTCGTTATCATCGGTCCTTCAGGGAGCGGGAAATCTACCTTACTTCGTTCTATGAATTTGTTGGAAGAAGCGACCAAGGGGAAGGTTATCTTTGAGGGAGTCGATATTACGGACAAGAAGAATGACCTGTTTGCCATGCGTGAGAAGATGGGGATGGTTTTCCAACAATTTAACCTCTTTCCTAATATGACTGTGATGGAAAATATCACCTTGTCTCCTATCAAGACCAAAGGTGAGAGCAAGGCAGTGGCTGAGAAGAGAGCCCAAGAACTTTTGGAAAAAGTTGGTTTGCCAGATAAGGCAGATGCTTACCCACAGAGTTTGTCAGGTGGTCAGCAACAGCGGATAGCTATTGCGCGTGGTTTAGCTATGGAACCTGATGTTTTGCTCTTTGACGAGCCAACTTCAGCCCTGGACCCTGAAATGGTAGGTGAGGTGTTGGCTGTTATGCAAGACTTAGCCAAGTCAGGAATGACCATGGTTATCGTAACACATGAAATGGGATTTGCTCGTGAGGTGGCAGACCGTGTCATCTTTATGGCAGATGGTGTGGTTGTTGAAGATGGGACACCTGAACAGATTTTTGAACAAACCCAAGAACAACGGACTAAAGACTTCTTGAGTAAGGTTTTGTAAGTTAGCTTTGTTTAGCTATTTGTAGCCAACTTTACATATAAAATAGAGATTAATGAAAAGCTAGGCTCAATACCAGTCAAGTGGAAGTTACTTTGAGAAGTTACCCCCTATTAATAACATCCATAAATTGGATATTAGGATTTTTTATATCAAGTAGTTTTGTGTTAAAATATAATTGTTCCATATGATTCTCTCTAATGATGGTTTGGTTGCTTTTCATTATAGATCTTATGGGACTTTTTTCTACAAGAAAATAGGTTTCATAAGATCTATAAGAGATTTATCCTATATAAATATCATAGAGCATTTTTTATGTGGAAAACTCAGGGAAATCATCGCTTTTTTAACGAAAAAATGGTATAATGAAAGCTATGAAATATCACGATTACATCTGGGATTTAGGTGGAACTTTACTCGATAATTATGAAACTTCAACAGCTGCATTTGTTGAAACATTGGCACTGTATGGTATCACACAAGATCATGACAGTGTCTATCAAGCTTTAAAGGTTTCTACTGATTTTGCGATTGAGACTTTCGCTCCCAACTTAGAGCATTTTTTAGAAAAATACAAGGAAAATGAAGCCAGAGAACTTGAACACCCTATTTTATTTGAAGGAGTTTCTGACTTATTGGAAGACATTTCAAATCAAGGTGGGCGTCATTTTCTGGTCTCTCATCGAAATGATCAGGTCTTGGAAATTTTAGAAAAAACTTCTATAGCACCCTATTTTACAGAAGTAGTGACCTCTAGCTCAGGTTTTAAGAGAAAGCCAAATCCTGAGTCTATGATTTATTTAAGAGAAAAGTATCAGATCAGTTCTGGTCTTGTCATTGGTGATCGGCCGATTGATATTGAAGCAGGGCAAGCTGCTGGACTGGATACCCACTTGTTTACCAGTATCGTGAATTTAAGACAAGTATTAGACATGTAAGAAAAAGGAATAAGATGACAGAAGAAATCAAAAATCTGCAGGCACAAGATTATGATGCCAGTCAAATTCAAGTTTTAGAGGGCTTAGAGGCTGTTCGTATGCGTCCAGGGATGTATATCGGGTCAACCTCGAAAGAAGGTCTTCACCATCTAGTCTGGGAAATCGTTGATAACTCAATTGACGAAGCTTTGGCAGGATTTGCCAGCCATATTCAAGTCTTTATTGAACCAGATAATTCGATTACTGTTGTCGATGATGGACGCGGTATTCCAGTCGATATTCAGGAAAAAACAGGTCGACCTGCCGTTGAGACTGTCTTTACTGTTCTGCACGCTGGAGGAAAGTTTGGCGGTGGCGGCTATAAAGTTTCAGGTGGTCTTCATGGAGTAGGGTCATCAGTCGTCAATGCTCTTTCCACTCAATTAGACGTTCATGTCCACAAAAACGGTAAAATTCATTACCAAGAATACCGTCGTGGTCATGTTGTTGCAGACCTTGAGGTGGTTGGGGATACAGATAGAACTGGAACAACAGTTCACTTCACACCGGACCCAGAAATCTTCACTGAAACAACAACCTTTGATTTTGATAAATTAAATAAACGGATTCAAGAGTTAGCCTTTCTAAATCGCGGTCTTCAAATCTCTATCACTGATAAGCGTGAGGGGCTAGAACAAACTAAACATTATCATTATGAAGGTGGGATTGCTAGTTACGTTGAATATATCAATGAGAACAAGGATGTTATCTTTGATACACCAATCTACACCGATGGTGAGATGGATGATATCACAGTCGAAGTAGCTATGCAATACACAACGGGTTACCATGAAAATGTCATGAGTTTCGCCAATAACATTCACACCCATGAAGGTGGAACGCATGAGCAAGGTTTCCGTACAGCACTGACTCGTGTTATTAACGATTATGCTCGTAAGAATAAGTTGCTGAAAGATAATGAAGACAACCTGACAGGGGAAGATGTCCGAGAAGGATTAACTGCAGTTATCTCAGTTAAACACCCGAATCCACAGTTTGAAGGACAAACCAAGACCAAACTGGGAAATAGCGAAGTAGTCAAGATTACCAATCGCCTCTTCAGCGATGCCTTCTCTGATTTCCTTATGGAAAATCCACAGATTGCCAAACGTATCGTGGAAAAAGGGATTTTGGCTGCTAAGGCTCGTGTAGCGGCTAAGCGTGCGCGTGAAGTCACTCGTAAAAAATCTGGTTTGGAAATTTCCAACCTTCCAGGTAAACTAGCAGACTGTTCTTCTAACAATCCTGCTGAAACAGAACTCTTCATCGTCGAAGGAGACTCAGCTGGTGGGTCAGCCAAATCTGGTCGTAACCGTGAGTTTCAGGCTATCCTTCCGATTCGCGGTAAGATTTTGAATGTTGAAAAAGCTAGCATGGATAAGATTCTTGCCAATGAAGAAATTCGTAGTCTTTTTACAGCGATGGGAACAGGATTTGGAGCAGAATTTGATGTTTCAAAAGCCCGTTACCAAAAACTCGTTTTGATGACCGATGCCGATGTCGATGGAGCCCACATTCGTACCCTCCTTTTAACCTTGATTTATCGATATATGAAACCAATCCTAGAAGCGGGTTATGTTTATATTGCCCAACCTCCAATCTATGGTGTCAAGGTTGGAAGCGAAATTAAAGAATATATCCAGCCAGGAGCAGATCAAGAAATTAAACTCCAAGAAGCCTTGGTCCGCCATAGCGAAGGACGTGCCAAACCAACCATTCAGCGTTATAAAGGTTTGGGTGAGATGGATGATCACCAGTTGTGGGAAACAACCATGGATCCCGAACATCGTTTAATGGCCAGAGTTTCTGTGGACGATGCTGCAGAAGCAGATAAAATCTTTGATATGTTGATGGGGGATCGAGTAGAGCCTCGTCGTGAATTTATCGAAGAAAATGCTGTCTATAGTACACTTGATGTCTAAAAAATCGGGAGAAGTAGTTCCCTTGGTCTAAAAAATATGATATAATCATTACGATTGTTTCAAGTAAAAAAGGAGTTTAATATGTCTGGTAGTCTAGTAATTTATCTTGCAATTGCAGTTGCAGTTTTCTTAGTGATTGCTTATGCTATCGCAATCTACGTACGAAAACGCAATGAAAGTAAATTAGCAATTTTAGAAGAGAAAAAAGAAGAGCTGTACAATCTTCCAGTTAATGATGAAGTTGAAGCTGTTAAAAATATGCACTTGATTGGACAAAGTCAAGTGACTTTCCGTGAATGGAACCAAAAATGGGTTGACCTATCTCTTAACTCTTTTGCCGATATCGAAAATAATCTTTTCGAGGCAGAAGGCTATAACAATTCATTCCGTTTTTTCAAGGCTAGTCATCAAATTGACCAAATCGAGAGCCAAATTACCTTGATTGAAGAAGATATTGCGGCAATTCGCAATGCCTTGGCTGATTTGGAGAAACAAGAGTCTAAAAATAGTGGACGTGTTCTTCATACCTTGGACTTGTTTGAAGAGTTGCAACACCGAGTTGCTGATCATTCTGAAGAATATGGCCAAGGTTTATCTGAAATCGAAAAACAATTGGAAAATATCCAATCAGAGTTTTCTCAGTTTGTTACTTTGAATACCTCAGGTGACCCAGTAGAAGCTGCTGTGATTTTGGATAATGCTGAGAATCATATCTTGGCTTTGAGTCATATTGTTGACCGCCTGCCAGCAATTGTAAAAACATTATCTAAAGAGTTACCTGATCAATTGGAAGATTTGGAGGATGGTTACCGTAAGCTTTTAGATGCTAACTATCATTTTGCTGAGACGGACATTGAATCTCGCTTCCAATTGCTTTATGAAGCTTTGAAGAAAAACCACGAAAATGTTGCACAATTAGAGTTGGATAATGCTGAGTACGAAAATACTCAAGTTCAAGAAGAAATCAATACACTCTATGATATCTTTACACGAGAAATTGCTGCTCAAAAAGTAGTAGAAGGCTTAGTTGCAACCCTTCCTACATATTTGAAACACATGAAAGATAGTAATGCTGTTTTAGTGGAAGATATTCAACGATTGAGTAACAATTACCTACTATCTGAAACGGATGTTAGTCATGTTCATAGATTACAAGCTGAGTTAGAATCTTTAGAAGAATCTGTATTGGAATTAACTTCTGAACAAGAGGAACATTCTGAGCCTTATTCATTCCTTGAAGATCGTTTGGAAAACTTACAAGCTACTTTGAAGGAAATTGAAGATGAACAAGTTGCGGTTAGTCAACGCCTTGCTCAGATTGAAAAAGATGATATCAATGCTCGCCAGAAGGCAAATGTTTATGTTAATCGTCTTCACACAATTAAGAGATATATGGAAAAACGCAATCTTCCAGGTATTCCTCAGAATTTCTTACAGTTGTTCTTTACAGCAAGTAACCATACTGAAGAGTTGATGGCTGAACTAGAAGAAGCTCGGGTCAATATCGAAGCTGTGAACCGGATGCTTGAAATTACAACAAATGATATGAACGCACTTGAAGAAGAAACCTATAATATTGTTCAATATGCAACATTGACAGAACAATTACTACAGTATTCGAACCGTTACCGCTCATTTGATGAACGAATTCAAGAAGCCTTTAATGAATCATTAGAAATTTTTGAAAAAGAATTTAATTACCATGCTTCATTTGATAAGATTTCGCAAGCTTTGGAAGTTGCAGAACCAGGTGTAACCAACCGTTTTGTCACTTCATATGAAAAAACACGTGAGACGATTCGTTTCTAACATAATAAAAGCCTCTGTAATATTTGTAGTGGGTAAATCCCCTATAGATATTATGGAGTCTATTTTTTTGTTCAAAACGAGTGATAGTACTTATTTCTCATTGAAATTATAGCCTGAATTTGATATGATATCTCTATGGATAAAAGTAGAGCAAATCGTGTTGAGCACGATAAAAAGAGAATCGGTTTAATAGCCCTGGTAGCTATCTTTTCAGTAAGTATTTGTGTCCTTGGTTCAATGATTGGATACAAAGTATATGCAAAGCAAAGTTTCGAACAAAGGATTGAATCTCTCAAAAAAGAGAAAGATGATCAATTAAGTGAGGGAAATCAGAAAGATCATTTTCGTAAGGGACAAGCAGAAGTAATTGCCTATTATCCTCTCCAAGGGGAGCAAGTGATTTCATCTGTACAAGAAATTATGATACAGGATATTAAGGAAAATCTGGAAGACAAGGAAAATCTGGTTTTTTATTATACGGAGAAACAGGATTCGACTTTAAAAGGGATTGTCAACCGAAGCGTGATGAAACAAGTCTATGATTTAACTTCGTCAAAAGTTGAAGAGACTGAAAAAACTAGTCTGGCAAAAGTACATTTGACAGAAGATGGTAAACCTTTTACCCTTGATCAACTATTTTCAGATGCTAGTAAGGCTAAAGAGAAGCTGTTAAAAGAAATCACCTCTTTCTTACAGGATAAGAAATTAGAACAAGAAAAGATTGAGCAGCTTGTTAAAGGCTTGTCTGACCAAGACTTGTCTGCATGGAATTTTGATTACAAGGATAGTCAGATTATCCTTTATCCAAGTCAGACAGTGGAAAATCTAGACGAGATTGCCTTGCCAGTATCTAGTTTCTTTGAGGTCATTCAGTCCTCTTATCTATTAGATAAGGATGCCGAACTATATAAGGCTTATTATGAAAAGAAAAATCGTAAAGTAGTGGCCTTGACTTTTGATGATGGCCCGAATCCTGCAACGACAAATCAAGCATTAGATACTCTTTCTAAGTATGGTATCAAGGCAACTTTCTTTGTACTAGGTAAGAATGTTTCTGGCAATGAAGAGATTTTGAAACGCATGAAATCGGATGGACATGTCATTGGAAACCATAGTTGGAGTCATCCGGTGCTTTCAAAACTTTCTCTTGATGAAGCTAAAAAACAAATTACTGATACTGAGGATGCACTAACTAAAGTGTTGGGTTCTAGCTCTAAACTTATGCGTCCCCCTTATGGAGCCATTACAGACGATATTCGCAATAGCCTCGATTTGAGCTTTATTATGTGGGATGTAGATAGTCTGGACTGGAAGAGTAAAAATGAAGCATCTATTTTGACAGAAATTCAGCGTGAAGTCAAGAATGGTTCTATTATTCTCATGCATGATATCCATGCTGAAACAGTGAATGCTTTACCAAAGATTATAGATTATCTAAAAGAGCAAGGATATCACTTTGTCACAGTTCCTGAAATGCTTAGTTCACGATTAAAAGCACATGAACTATTCTATGACCGTGATCAGTAAGATTTTTGCTTAATAACTAATTAAATCGTAAGTAATTTTTCAATAAATAAATTTAGTCTTGTATTAATCGAGGCTAAATTTTTTTATGTTTAAATCTCATGATAGGATTGGTTAATATTACAATTTTGTTACAAAATAAGTTTTTGATAGAATTTTCTGATAATTTAGTATATAATACTTTTAATTTAAATAAAAAGGAGTGATTTTATGGGAGATTGCAAAGATTTTTGTCATAAAAAGTACCAAGTAGCAACGATTTTTCTGCTAACGGTCTTTGCATTCGGATTTGCTTTCGCACAGGTTAGTGCCGATGAGGGAAAATTTGAAGCATCCAATCAAGTTACACATGCTGTAATGACTAATAAATTAGATGATTCAAATAAGCTCGCACCGCCAGTCACGGCTGACAAGAATGCTCTAAATTCTTCTTCGAAGGAAAAAACAGAAGTGACAGAGTCATTAAAACAAGATGATTCTATAGAATATAGAGATAATAAGTCAGATAAGAATGTAACCATACAGAAAGAAACGACTGCTATAAAAAGTGAAGAGAAGAATGAAGAATCAGCAGTGAAAAGTAATTCTTCTTCAGAAAGCATCCAATCACAGTCGTTATCTCAAGGTGGACATAAAGAAAAGCCAAACAGTATCTCCAGTAATGAAATTATTACTGTCCCTAAAACCTGGGAAGCAGGACATAAAGGACAAGGAACTGTAGTCGCTGTTATAGATTCAGGTCTTGATTTGAATCATGAGGTTTTGCGTATTTCTGATCCGTCAAAGGCGAAATTTAAAAATCAGGATGATATCGAAAAAGCTAAAAAGGCTGCTGGTATTGACTATGGGAAATGGTACAGTGATAAAGTAGTATATGCTTATGATTACTTTGATGGAACTGATAATATAAAAGAAGCTGAAAAAGAGTCTCATGGAATGCATGTTACTGGGATTGTAGCTGGAAATCCTGTTAATAAAGCCCCGAATTCTGAGAAGGTTTATGGGGTGGCGCCAGAAGCTCAAATTATGTTTATGAGAGTTTTTTCAGACAGAGATAAAACTACAGCATCTGCCCTCTATGTAAAAGCTATTGATGATGCAGTTGCACTAGGTGCAGATGTGATCAATATGAGTTTGGGTGCAGGTGCGGGTTCAACGGTAGATGCAGGTTCAGATATCATTGATGCAGTAAAAAGAGCACGCGCTAAAGGAGTATCTGTTGTTATTGCTGCTGGTAATAGTAATACTTTCGGTAGAGGTTTTTCACAACCATTGGCAGCAAATCCTGATTATGGTCTCGTAGGAAATCCTTCTACAGTAGAAGATTCAATTTCTGTTGCTTCGATTAATAATAAAATTCTAACTACTGAAGTCTTTGAAGTAAAAGGTTTAGAAAATGACGCTACCCTTGATTATGGTAAGTTTGATTTTAATAGACCTGAAACAGAAAAAGATTTTGAAAAAGGGAAAGAATACGAATATGTAGCAGCAGGTATTGGTCGTGAAGAAGATTTTGCTAATATTGATGTAAGAGGCAAGTTAGCACTGATTCAACGTGGTAAAATTAATTTTTCTGATAAGATTAAAAATGCTCTTAAACACGGTGCAGCTGGAGTTTTAATTTATAACAACGTTGAAGGTGCAAATGTTAGTATGTCTGTTACAGGTGATGCTAAGAAAATCCCATCTGTCTTTATTTCAAAACATTATGGTGAAATTCTTAAGTCTGGTCAGTATAAAATTGTCTTTAATCACAAGATGGATAATCGTAAATCAGACGTTGCAGACCAATTATCAGATTTTTCAAGTTGGGGAGTTACAACTGATGGACAATTGAAACCAGATGTTACTGCACCTGGTGGAAATATCTATTCATCATTTAACGATAATAGCTATGGAAGTATCAGTGGAACAAGTATGGCGGCTCCTCATGTAGCTGGTGTCGCAGCATTAGTCAAAGAATATTTAGCGAAAAAACATCCTGAATTATCAGCTAGTCAAATTTCAGAGATTGTAAAAGCTTTAATTATGTCTACTGCAAAACCACATTTTAATAAACAAACTGGAGCCTATACTTCTCCACGTCAGCAAGGTGCGGGCGTAGTTGACACGATGGCGGCAACAAGCACAGATTTATTTGTAATAGGTGCGAATAACTATCCAAGTGTTACTCTTGGCAATGTTGGTGATAAATTTACCTTTGAAGTTACAATTCATAATATTTCGGATAAAGACCAAACATTGAAGATGATTGTAAATACAAATACGGACGAAGTTGAAGAAGGGAAATTCACTCTCCGTCCACGAAAACTAACTGAAACAGTTTGGCCTGAAGTAACTGTGAAAGCTCATAGTACGAAGACGGTAACAGTTAGTGTAGATACAAGTAAGTTTACTGAAGAACTTAGCAAAATAATGCCAAATGGATATTTTCTAGAAGGATTTGTTAGATTTGTCAATCCTGCAGATGATGGTTCTGTTATTGGTTTACCATTTATGGGATTTAAGGGAGAATTCCAAAATCTACCTGCAATTGAAAAACCAATTTATCAATTGATTAAGGAAGGAAACAGTGGATTTTACTCTGAAATTGATAAAGATAATCCAGGAATTTCACCTTCAGACGATGCAACTTATTTAACAAGTTCTGAAAATGATGTAAATGTTTTAAAAGCAGAGCGTCAAGGAAATCGAGTGACTGTACTCGGAGTGAAACAAGATGCTGAAGGAAAATACCATCTTCAATTAGATGAAAAGGGGAACATCCGCCTTGCTATCTCGCCAAATGAGGATGGTAATAAAGATTCTGTTCAGTTTAAAACTCTTGTCTATAGAAACTTGGTAAATCTTCGTGCGACAGTTTATGCTTCTTCGGATACAACACACAGTCAGCCTATTTGGCAAAGTCGTCCAACAGACCTTGTAAAAAATTATTTTGATGGCGATACTAGAAATCCAAGAAGTTATATTGTAGATAAAACAGCTTGGGGAGGACAGGATTCTAATGGAAATCGAGTTTCTGATGGAATTTATGACTATGTTATTAGTTATAAGCCAGATGTCCCTGGAGCTGAGGAACAATATACAACATTTAAAATTCAAATCGATACACAAAAACCTCTGATTACTTCGGGATATATTCGTTCTCAAGAAGATCAAGAACAATTTATAGCTCGCAAACCTCAGGATGTCGGAAATGGTGGAATTCTTCTAGAAAAAGTCTTTTATATTCGTCCTTCTGAAAATAGAGAGGCGACAGATTCAGAAATCGAACAGTATCAAATTATCAAACAAAATGAAGATGGTAGTTATACACTTCCTAAGAACGTTGATAAATCGAAAATCTTCTATTATGTAGAAGACTTTGCGGGAAATGTAGATTTTATATCTCTCAAAGATCTTGTAGGTGAAGAAAATAGTGGTCGTGTAAAAATTGCTATACTAAACAATAAAACCAAGGATGAGATTGATACAACTTATGTTTATCGCATTAAAAATAGCGAAGGTCAATATGTAACCGTTGATAAGTCAAAAGATATTAATTTCTTGAAATTTGGGCATTATGTTGCAGAAATTTTTAGCTATGACCGTACAGAGTTGAAATTTGTGAGTGCTCTATCTAAGGAATTTGATTTAACGAAAGAAAATAGTTTTCAAACTATTACCTTCTTGGCTAACAAAATGAAATATGCCCCAGTAACGGTTGGCTTTAATCAAGCTGTTCCTGGAACTACAACGATTACTTTAGTAGGTGAAGACGGTCAGAGTCAAGTCTTGCCAGCTGAAACATATGGTAAACATTCTTACGGTAAGAAAGTGGTTACTGGTGAATATAAGGTTCTTGTAAATCTATCCAACGGTTATGAATTACTTGATAATCTTCAACCATTTAAAGTTCTGTTTGGTAAAAATAATGTTTTGTCACTTTCAGTTGTTTCTAAGTTAGCTTTGATTGCAGCTTTAAATAAACAAATGGAAGTAGTTAAAACTCCGAGATATTATAATACAAAACAGAAGTTAAAAGAGATTTTTGATCAAAGTGTCAAAGATGCGCAACTAGCATTGGGAAGTAAACTTAACCAAGATAAAATTGACCAAATTGTTAAGGCTTTAGAGTCTGCTATGCAAACATTGGATGGTAAGGAATCTGATATCACATCATTGAAGAATGCTATTAAAGCATATGCTGAGACAGTTAAAAAAGGTAAATATATAAATTCTAATCAAGAACTCAAAGGTCAATATGATCGTGAATTTAAACTCTTGGCATTATTAATTACAAAAGATTTGATAACTCAAGATGAAATCGACCGTCTATTGACCGCTTTCTTGAAAGCACAAGACCAGCTGAATGGGAAAGAAACAGATTTCATGAGCCTAAAAAATGTTATCGTGGATGAAGTGAAGTTCCAAGACAAAGATCCAAGATTTTTGACAGCTGGTAAAGAGGAGAAAGATGCATATAATCTTATTTTCAACAAAGCTAAGCTACTTTTGGAAAATGCAGAAGCTAGTCAAGAAGAAATTAATGCAGTAATCAATGCTCTAAAAGAGACGGCTGTAAAACTTAAGGCTAATAAAGTAGAGATTCCAACCAAACCAGTTGCACCAGTTAAGCCGGTTTTTCAAGTGAAACCTGTTAAATTAGTAAGTCACAATAGACAAGTCTCAACTATCAAGCCTTCAATTAGCAATGATAAAATTGAGAAAGCTACATCAATTGTAATACATCATTCCAATATAGAAGCTAAGCATGAGAATAAAACACTAGCTGGAAGTGGTCAAAAAGTGCTTTTAGTTACAGTCAACAAAGAAGGAAAACAATTACCAGCCACTGGTGAGAATAACATGATTTCTATTATTCTAAGTATTTCAGGAATTTCTCTCTTGTTGTCAGTGATCGGACTTGCAACTTTCTCAAAAAGTGAGTAGAGTATACTATACATCTTTCTATAGTTTTTGATTTACAGTATGTTACAATTCTGATATAATAGTCAGCAGGAAAGAAAGTCTTATGGCGTTCTTCAAGCGAGCTTGGGATAGTGGGAGCCAAGTAGGGCAAAATAATGAACTGGCACTTTCTGTAGTATTTTCAAAAACAATGAAGTAATAAATTAGGGTGGAACCGCGTTTCTGACGCCCCTAGGTTAAATTAACCTAGGATTGTCGGATGCGGTTCTTTTGCTTATTCAGTCTATTGTGTGAAAGAAAGGAGAGACGTGGAAAACTTTTATCTTGTAAAAGACGATAGTCAACTAGCTGCATTTTGTGATTTTGTAGTAAGAAATACAGAAAAGTTGAAAGATTATCAATCTTTTTTAAAGAATGAACTTGCAGTCTGTGATTTACCGCAAGCTGTTATTTGGTCAAGTTTTAATGCTGCTACACAGATTATTAGGGAAAGTGCTGTTCCAGCCTATACAAATAATAGACGAATGGTTATGACGCCTGATTTAGCTGTTTGGAAAGAGTTGTATTTGTATCAGTTGATGGACTACGAGTGTTCTCAGCAAACTCAAGCAATAGAAAGTCACTATCATTCTTTATCTGAAAATTTCCTCTTACAGATTGTAGGACATGAGTTAGCTCATTGGTCGGAGCATTTTTTAGATGATTTTGATGGTTACGACTCTTATATCTGGTTCGAAGAGGGGATGGTTGAATATATTAGTCGCAAGTATTTCTTGACAGAAGAGGAATTTCAAGCGGAAAAAATTTGTAATCAATCTCTAGTAGAACTTTTTCAGAAGAAGTATGGTTGGCATTCATTGAATGATTTTGGTTCTTCGACTTATGATAAGAACTATGCAAGTATTTTTTACGAATACTGGCGTAGTTTTTTGACAATAGATAAGTTGGTAGAAAATCTAGGTAGTGTACAAGCGGTCTTCGATTCTTATCATTTATGGGCAAATACAGATAAAACTCTCCCCTTGTTAAATTGGTTTGTTCAGCAGAAATTAATTGAAAAAGAAATATAAAAACTAAAGGAGAAAAAAATGTCAAAGAAATTAACATTTCACTGCGTCAGTGGCAGAGGCCTCCTTACAGTCGGACTGTCCCACGCTCAGCACTAGAGTGCCTGAACTAGACACAGTACTAACTCGTCTTGCTTCGTCTAATCGACTAGGCAGACTCGTGTCGCAAGTAATTTATAGAAAAAGGAGTAAACAATGTCTAAAAAATTGACTTTCCAGGAAATCATCCTTACTTTGCAACAATTTTGGAATGATCAAGGTTGTATGCTTATGCAGGCTTATGATAATGAAAAAGGTGCGGGGACAATGAGTCCTTACACTTTCCTTCGCGCTATTGGACCTGAGCCATGGAATGCGGCTTATGTAGAGCCATCACGTCGTCCTGCTGACGGTCGTTACGGGGAAAACCCTAACCGTCTTTACCAACACCATCAATTCCAGGTGGTCATGAAGCCTTCTCCGTCAAATATCCAAGAACTTTACCTTGAGTCTTTGGAAAAATTGGGTATCAATCCTTTGGAACACGATATTCGTTTTGTTGAGGACAACTGGGAAAATCCATCTACTGGTTCAGCTGGTCTTGGATGGGAAGTTTGGCTTGATGGGATGGAAATTACTCAGTTCACTTATTTCCAACAGGTTGGTGGATTAGCAACTGGCCCTGTTACCGCTGAGGTAACTTATGGTTTGGAGCGTTTGGCTTCTTACATTCAAGAAGTAGACTCTGTCTATGATATCGAGTGGGCTGATGGTGTAAAATATGGAGAAATCTTTATCCAGCCTGAGTATGAGCACTCAAAATATTCATTTGAAATTTCAGATCAAGAAATGTTGCTGGAAAACTTTGATAAGTTTGAAAAAGAAGCTGGTCGTGCCTTGGAAGAAGGTTTGGTTCACCCTGCCTATGACTATGTTCTCAAATGTTCACATACCTTTAACCTGCTTGATGCGCGTGGTGCCGTATCTGTAACAGAGCGCGCAGGCTATATCGCTCGTATCCGTAACTTGGCCCGTGTCGTAGCCAAAACCTTTGTCGCAGAACGCAAACGCCTAGGCTACCCACTTTTGGATGAAGAAACAAGAGCTAAACTCTTAGCAGAAGACGCAGAATAGTGAGTAATATTGTGCTCTAAAATCGTTAGAGGCAAGTCGAAGACTTGCTAGAGGGATATGCACCGCCGTACTGTTATGTGGGGATTTTTGAAACCTTAGGTTCAAAAATTAGTCAGCTAAATCCACTTTGATGAGACTGTTGGAAATCTTGATCAATTTAGTATTAGATTTCCATACAGACTCACAAAGTTAGTTAGCGACGTCCCCAGTACCTAAGGTGCATATCAAAAAAGATTGAAGAAAATGTAAAGGAAAAAACATGACAAAAAACTTATTAGTAGAACTCGGTCTTGAAGAATTACCAGCCTATGTTGTCACACCAAGTGAAAAACAACTAGGCGAAAAAATGGCAGTCTTCCTCAAGGAAAACCGCCTGTCTTTTGAAGCTATTCAGACCTTCTCAACACCACGTCGTTTGGCTGTTCGTGTAACTGGTCTTGCAGACAAACAGTCTGATTTGACAGAAGATTTCAAGGGGCCAGCAAAGAAAATTGCCTTGGATAGTGATGGAAACTTCACCAAAGCAGCTCAAGGATTTGTCCGTGGAAAAGGATTGACTGTTGAAGATATTGAATTCCGTGAAATCAAGGGTGAAGAATATGTCTATGTCACTAAGGAAGAAATTGGTCAAGCAGTTGAAGCCATTGTTCCAGGTGTTGTGGATGTCTTGAAGTCACTGACTTTCCCTGTCAGCATGCACTGGGCTGGAAATAGTTTTGAATACATCCGCCCTGTTCACACCTTAATTGTTCTCTTGGATGAGCAAGAGTTTGATTTGGATTTCCTTGATATCAAGGGAGGTCGTGTGAGCCGTGGTCATCGTTTCTTGGGGAAA
Source organism: Streptococcus mitis (assembly GCF_009496205.1). Taxonomy (GTDB): domain Bacteria; phylum Bacillota; class Bacilli; order Lactobacillales; family Streptococcaceae; genus Streptococcus; species Streptococcus mitis_BN. Next base: position 25,394 of record NZ_WIJO01000012.1, on the reverse strand, counting down.
GAAACCAAAATTCAGTCAGCATTGAGCTATGAAGAAGATCTTCGTGCACAATTTGTAATAGCAGATCCACGTGAACGAGAGCAAATGATTGTTGACCAAATCAAAGCAATCGAAGCTGAGCATAGTGTACGCATCGAGATTGATGCTGACTTGCTTAATGAAGTCTTGAACTTGGTTGAATACCCAACTGCCTTTATGGGAAGTTTTGATGCCAAATACCTTGAAGTTCCAGAAGAAGTTTTGGTGACTTCAATGAAAGAACACCAACGTTACTTTGTTGTTCGTGATCAAGATGGTAAACTATTGCCAAACTTTATTTCTGTCCGTAACGGAAATGCAGAGCATTTGGAAAATGTCATTAAAGGAAATGAAAAAGTCTTGGTAGCCCGCTTGGAAGACGGTGAATTCTTCTGGCGTGAAGACCAAAAATTGGTCATTTCAGATCTTGTTGAAAAATTAAACAATGTGACTTTCCATGAGAAAATTGGTTCCCTTCGTGAACACATGATTCGTACTGGTCAGATTGCTATTCTCTTGGCAGAAAAAGCAGGATTGTCAGCGGATGAAACGATTGATCTAGCCCGTGCAGCAGCTATTTACAAGTTTGACTTGTTGACAGGTATGGTTGGTGAATTTGACGAGCTCCAAGGAATTATGGGAGAGAAATATGCCCTTCTTGCTGGTGAAACTCCAGCAGTGGCAGCTGCTATTCGTGAACACTACATGCCTACATCAGCTGAAGGAGAACTTCCAGAGAGCAAGGTCGGCGCAGTGCTTGCCATTGCAGACAAATTGGATACGATTTTGAGCTTCTTCTCAGTAGGTTTGATTCCATCAGGGTCTAATGACCCTTATGCCCTTCGTCGCGCGACCCAAGGTGTGGTTCGTATCTTGGATGCCTTTGGTTGGCACATTGCTATGGATGAGTTGATTGATAGCCTTTATGCTTTGAAATTTGACAGCTTGACTTATGAAAATAAGACAGAGGTTATGGACTTTATCAAGGCTCGTGTTGATAAGATGATGGGCTCTACTCCAAAAGATATTAAGGAAGCAGTACTTGCAAGTTCGAACTTTGTTGTGGCGGATATGTTGGAAGCGGCAAGTGCTCTCGTAGAAGCAAGCAAGGAAGAAGACTTCAAACCATCTGTTGAATCACTTTCTCGTGCCTTTAACTTGGCTGAGAAGGCAGAAGGAGTTGCTACAGTTGATTCAGCTCTCTTTGAGAATGACCAAGAGAAAGCCTTGGCAGAAGCAGTAGAATCACTTGTTTTGTCAGGGACTGCCAGTCAGCCATTGAAACAACTCTTTGCTCTTAGCCCAGTCATTGATGCATTCTTTGAGAATACCATGGTTATGTCTGAAAATGAAGCAGTCCGTCAAAATCGTTTGGCAATCTTGTCACAACTAACCAAGAAAGCAGCTAAGCTCGCTCGTTTTAACCAAATCAATACTAAATAAACTCAGTCAAACGGACTGTATCTTATCACAAAGGAGAAGAAATGGATCCGAAAAAAATCGCTCGTATCAACGAGCTTGCCAAAAAGAAAAAAACAGAAGGCTTAACTTCTGCTGAAAAAGTGGAACAAGCTAAACTTCGTGAGGAGTATATCGAAGGCTATCGTCGCTCTGTTCGTCACCACATTGAAGGAATCAAAATTGTGGACGAAGAAGGAAACGATGTTACACCAGAGAAACTACGTCAAGTCCAACGTGAAAAAGGGTTACATGGCAGAAGTCTTGATGATCCAAATTCATAAGCACTATTCTTTCTTTTAACAAAGATTGGTGAAATCATAATCAAAAGACTAGCAGATACAAACTGCTAGTCTTTTTTGGTTAAAAAAGGAACCAATTTGGTTCCTAAAACTACTATTAGTTGCTTGCTCCAGATGTAGCGTCTGCACCACCACCGTGGCCTCCAGCCTCACCTGCATCAGAAGCTCCAGATGTAGCATCTGCATCACCGTGACCATGTCCGCCAGCAGGAGCTGCAGCATTTCCACCGACTAGACGTTGACCAGTCGTATTGAGGTACCAGTCAAGCCATGGTTGGAAATTAAAGATAATCTCATTGATTCCAGCATATGAACCATCTGGGTAATACATTGCTTGGTAATTATGGGTATTAATAACGCCTTCTGGTGTTCCTGGTACAATTGTACGGACATATTCTTGGTCCCCATTACGCAATACGCCGACAACCCATTCAACGTTTTTCATTCTAGAATCTGGCAATGTACCGTGTACTGTTCCTAATCTATTTCCTGATTGAGCACGGACACGTTTACCAAACATTGTATCTGGGTCTTGGTGTGCGTTATTAAAGTACAAGAATTGATTATTATCATCTGCAAATGTTAATTCAAATGGCATTGCCTTCAAGAACATGTCAATTTGGTTAACTGTCAAGATACCGTGGTCTAATTTAACGTAAGTATCACCAGAAACAGCTCCAACAAGTTCAGCTGCTTTTTCTACCCATTCAGGATCGTCTGGATCAACACCTTGAATTGTAGTTGCAATTGAATTTGTACAATATAAATCTTCTGGTGCAATTGGTTTTGGTTTTTTCAATTTTGAAACGACTCCCACATATTTTACAAAGTTGTCCAAGCATGTTTCAAGGAAATTAACAGTTCCTTCATTTGTGATATTTCCATTAACATCAAAAGCTTCTTTAGCTTTACCGAGAAGGAATTCATTTCCTGGAAGTGTGTAGGCATTGACACCTGGGGCATCAAGAATCTTACGAAGGTGAACTTGGGCACGAGAAGTACCTTGGTCGTAGTAAGAAGCACCCACAATCATGACTGGCTTGTTTTCAAATGGATGAACTTCGTATGAAAGCCATTCAAGAACTGATTTAAGAGAAGCTGAGATTGTGTGGTTATGCTCAGGAGTAGCAATGATAACACCATCAGCACGCGTAATTTTGTTATATAAATAACGTAATTGGAAACTTTCGTCCCATTTTTCGTCTTGGTTAAACATTGGAACTTCGTCAATTTCAAGAACTTCTAATTCAAATTTAAGTTTGAAGTGACGACGGATAAATTCCAAGAGTTTACGGTTATATGATTGATCGTAGTTTGATCCTACAAGTCCAACAAATTTCATTCTTTTTGGTCTCCTATCTTACAAATTTTCCCAGTCAAAGTCTTCAGCATCTTTGCGCAGTAATTCTTGTGCATTGCGCAATTTTTCAGTGATTTTTACAAAGATACGGAAGTCGTCAAAAGTAGCATCCAGTTTTTTGATAACATCAAGATCTACTAAATCTCCACTTGGGTTGAAGGCTTGAAGAGAATGTGAAAGCAAGAATTCATCTGGAAGGACACTTGCTTTAATTTCTGGAGCATTCAAGATTTGGCGAAGTTGCATTTGAGCACGTGATGAACCAAGTGTACCGTAAGAAGCACCAGTAATCATGATTGGTTTGTTCAAAAGTGGGTAAATACCGTATGACAACCAAGCAAGAGCGCTCATCAAAACAGCTGGGATAGAGTGGTCATACTCAGGAGTACCGATAATAACGCCATCTGCCTCTTCAATTTTAGCAGCAATTTCTAAAATTTCAGCAGGTACTTGCTTGTCAGCTGGCTTGTTAAAGACAGGGATATCCTTGATTTCAACAAGTTCAATTTCAGCTTTGTCAGCAAAGTGTTTTTGCATGTATTGAAGCAATTGACGGTTTGTAGAACGTTTTGAATTTGTTCCAACAATAGCAATAAGTTTTAACATGAGATTTCCTTTCTCTTTTTACATAATACGATTTTAAAACTCCATTGAAACATCTATTTCTATAGAGTAGGAATTCCTGAAGAACAGCTTAGGTGACCTTCCTTATCGATGAGGATAGCTTCGATGCCCTCCAAACTTTCGACTTGCCAGAGGATAGAAGCAGGTCTTTCTCCAAAGAGTCGAGTTGTCCAGATTTCTCCATCAACAGATTTATCAGAGATGATAGTTAGACTTGCTAGTTCCGTTTCAACAGGATATCCTGTTTGACTGTCAAAAATATGATGGTAATCTTTTTCATCGACAGTCAGGTGACGTTCATAAATGCCTGAAGTGACGACAGATTTATTGACAACGGGAATGGTCATTAAGTGATTTCCCCTCGGATTGGCTGGGTCTTGAATCCCGATTTGCCAAGGCTGATTTCCTCTTGCCTGATTTTTTCCAATAGTCAGGATATTCCCTCCCAGATTGATCAAGGCAGATGTCACTCCCTCTTCTCTAAGAAATTGGGCAACTTTATCCGCACTATAACCCTTGGCTAAACAACCAAGATCGATCTTCATTCCTTTTTGTTTTAAAAACACAGTGGAAGTGGAAGAATCTAACTCGATATAATGAGGATTGATTAAAGGTAGCACCGATTCAATTTCTTGAGGTTGGGCAACTTTGGCGTCTGAAAAACCGATACGCCAGGTTTGAATTAAGGGACCAATGCTGATATTGAGATGGCTAGAGGGCGCTAGGCTATGCTCTAACCCAAGTGAAATCAGTTCAAACAGGTCTGGATGAACCTTGACGGGGTCTATTCCAGCTTGATGATTGATTTCCATCAACTCCGATTCTTGACTATTGGCATTGAAGCGGTATTCCAGCTCTTTGAGCAAATCAAAGGATTTTTGGAGCAAGCTATCGGCTCGCTCATCTACTAATGAAATAGTGATAGTAGTCCCCATTAGCCGTTCGGAATGTGAACTAAGAGGCAAGCTACCAACTCCTTTCTCTTATGAAAAGAAGGCTGAAATATAGTAAATTTATATTAAATCTAACCCCTTACATTTTCTTTCCATGATACTAGCATACCATAAAGTCAGCGTTTTCACAAATGAAATTTGTAAACTTGTCAAGAAATATGCTCAGAAAATAAAGAGTAATTGTAAGAAAGGCTGATAAAATACAGATTATTTACATTTTTTTACAAAAAAAATCGGGAAAATTAGCTAAACTCTTGTAAACGCTAACAGTAAATGTTATACTAGAAGAGTAAATTTAAAATTGAAGGTAGGAACTTTTCTATGAGTAAAATCGTTGTAGTTGGTGCTAACCACGCTGGTACAGCATGTATTAATACTATGTTGGATAATTTTGGCAATGAGAACAAAATCGTTGTATTTGACCAAAACTCCAACATCTCTTTCCTAGGATGTGGAATGGCCCTTTGGATTGGTGAACAAATTGACGGTGCTGAAGGCTTGTTCTATTCTGATAAAGAAAAATTGGAAGCTAAAGGCGCTAAGGTTTACATGAACTCACCAGTTCTTTCAATCGACTATGATAACAAAGTAGTTACAGCAGAAGTTGAAGGGAAAGAGCACAAAGAATCATACGAGAAATTGATTTTTGCTACCGGTTCTACACCAATCTTGCCACCAATCGAAGGTGTTGAAATTGTTAAAGGAAACCGCGAATTTAAAGCAACTCTTGAAAACGTACAATTTGTGAAATTGTACCAAAATGCTGAAGAAGTTATCAATAAACTTGCTGATAAGAGCCAACACCTCGACCGTATCGCCGTTGTTGGTGGTGGTTACATCGGTGTTGAACTCGCTGAAGCCTTTGAACGTCTTGGAAAAGAAGTTGTCCTTGTTGATATCGTTGATACTGTCTTGAACGGTTACTATGACAAAGACTTCACACAAATGATGGCGAAGAACTTGGAAGACCACAACATCCGCTTGGCGCTTGGTCAAACTGTTAAAGCAATTGAGGGTGACGGTAAAGTTGAACGCTTGATTACTGATAAAGAAACTTTCGATGTGGATATGGTTATCCTTGCAGTTGGTTTCCGTCCAAATACTGCTCTTGCTGATGGTAAGATTGAACTCTTCCGTAACGGTGCTTTCCTTGTAAACAAGAAACAAGAAACTTCACTTCCTGGTGTATTTGCTGTTGGAGACTGTGCGACTGTTTATGACAACGCTCGTAAAGATACAAGCTACATCGCACTTGCTTCAAACGCAGTTCGTACTGGTATTGTTGGTGCTTACAATGCTTGTGGACATGAATTGGAAGGAATCGGTGTTCAAGGTTCAAACGGTATCTCAATCTACGGTCTTCACATGGTTTCAACTGGTTTGACTCTTGAAAAAGCTAAAGCTGCTGGTTACAACGCAACTGAAACAGGCTTTAACGATCTTCAAAAACCAGAATTCATGAAACATGATAACCATGAAGTAGCCATCAAGATTGTCTTTGACAAAGATAGTCGTGAAATTCTTGGTGCACAAATGGTTTCACATGACCCTGCGATTAGTATGGGAATTCACATGTTCTCACTTGCTATTCAAGAGCATGTAACAATTGAAAAATTGGCTTTGACTGACCTATTCTTCTTGCCACACTTTAACAAACCATACAACTACATTACAATGGCTGCCCTTACAGCTGAAAAATAAAATGAATGAACTATCTGGCCTTAAGTTAAGGTCAGATAGTTTTTTAGTCAATCTGTACCCATACAATTATCGTTTTTTTATCTTGTGATTCATTCTAATCTGACATAAAATGAAATGGTAGCTACCAATACAAATGATGGGGATAAAGAAATGACTGAAAATCGTTATGAATTAAATAAAAACTTAGCACAAATGCTTAAAGGTGGGGTTATCATGGACGTTCAGAATCCTGAACAGGCCCGTATTGCAGAAGCTGCTGGTGCGGCAGCTGTTATGGCCTTGGAACGGATTCCAGCTGATATTCGTGCAGCTGGTGGTGTTTCCCGTATGAGCGATCCAAAGATGATTAAGGAAATTCAAGAAGCGGTTAGCATTCCAGTAATGGCCAAGGTCAGAATCGGGCATTTTGTTGAAGCTCAGATTTTAGAGGCTATTGAGATTGACTATATCGATGAGAGTGAAGTTTTATCTCCAGCTGACGACCGTTTCCATGTGGACAAGAAAGAATTCCAAGTTCCTTTTGTCTGTGGAGCTAAGGACTTGGGTGAAGCCTTGCGTCGTATCGCTGAAGGTGCTTCTATGATTCGTACAAAAGGAGAACCGGGGACAGGGGATATCGTCCAAGCTGTTCGTCATATGCGTATGATGAATCAGGAAATTCGTCGCATTCAAAACTTACGAGAGGACGAACTTTATGTTGCTGCCAAGGACTTGCAAGTTCCTGTAGAATTGGTTCAATATGTCCATGAGTATGGGAAATTGCCAGTTGTAAACTTTGCGGCTGGAGGCGTTGCAACGCCAGCAGATGCTGCGCTGATGATGCAATTAGGGGCAGAGGGCGTCTTTGTCGGTTCAGGTATTTTTAAGTCAGGCGATCCTGTTAAACGGGCCAGTGCCATTGTTAAGGCTGTGACTAACTTCCGTAATCCTCAAATTCTAGCTCAAATCTCTGAAGATCTAGGAGAAGCTATGGTTGGTATTAATGAAAATGAAATTCAAATTCTCATGGCAGAGCGAGGAAAATAGATGAAAATCGGAATATTGGCCTTGCAAGGTGCCTTTGCAGAACATGCAAAAGTACTAGCTCAATTAGGTGTCGAGAGTGTTGAAATCAGAAATTTAGAGGATTTTCAGCAAAATCAGAGTGACTTGTCGGGTTTGATATTACCTGGAGGAGAGTCTACAACCATGGGCAAGCTCTTACGAGACCAAAACATGCTGATTCCCATTCGAGAAGCCATACTTTCTGAACTTCCCGTTTTTGGTACTTGCGCAGGCTTGATTCTCTTAGCTAAAGAAATTTCTTCTCAGGAAGAGTGTCATCTTGGAACTATGGATATGGTGGTCGAGCGCAATGCCTATGGGCGCCAATTAGGAAGTTTCTATACGGAAGCAGAATGTAAGGGAGTTGGTCAGATTCCAATGACCTTTATTCGTGGTCCAATTATCAGTAGTGTTGGAGAAGATGTAGAAATTCTAGCAACAGTGGACAATCAAATCGTTGCAGCTCAAGAAAAAAATATGTTGGTGACCTCTTTTCATCCAGAATTGACTGATGATGTGCGCTTGCACCAGTACTTTATCAATATGTGTAAAGAAAAAAGATAGTAAAAAAGCGCAAAAAATCACTTCCTGCGCTATACTGTAATTGAAATTTTTTTAGTTTTTGCGTTAGAACTGTTTCCTCAGTCCTAGCGCCTTTTCTTTTTGATAAGTATGATTGGTGGAGAGTATAGTAGATTGAAATAAGATGTGAACACATCTATTAGGAAAGTCAAATTAATTTCTAGAAATGTTTTAGCAGTCATGGTGTACTATTCTAGACTCAATATGCTATAGTTTGTAAACGATTCTGAGAATCTTATGAGAACAAGCAATGACGGCTTTCATCTTGCTTCCTCTTTGGGAAATTCGATTGTAAAACTCTAAGCAGACAGAGCCTACTTAGAGTTTTACATATGCTACTATCTTCGTTACAGCTAACTTAAATTCTCATTTATTAAGTATACCTAAGTTTTATGTTTAAATTTTATATAGAATAGTTGTATCACTTAACAAAGCTATGTTTACGCTTTCAATCAAGTCTCATTTATGATACTATTATGGTAATAGAAAAAATTCTTAGTTCGCTAAAGACCTTTATTCGAGATCCAGAGGAAATAGAAATTTTATCCATTAAAAATACGTTTCATAAGTTACTTACTTGATATTAATAGAATTTCAATATTGTATAATTAAATCAAAGATGACACTGGAATCAGGAGGATTTATTATGGTTAATAATGTAGCTGTTAAAGTCTCAAACATTTCAAAAGAATTTTTGTTAGGACAAGACAAAACTGTCTCTATTTTGAAAGATGTTTCTTTATCTGTCAATTATGGGGAATTTGTATCAATACTTGGTGTCAGTGGTTCTGGAAAGTCTACTTTGCTAAGTTGCTTATCAAGTTTGTCTGAACCAACAAGTGGCGAAGTTGTTATCAATGGTGTAAATCCATATACCCTAAAAGAAGGGAAGCTTGCTGAATTTAGAAGGCAAGATATTGCAATTATTTTTCAAAACTATAATCTGGTCCCCGCTCTACCTGTACTAGAAAATGTTACACTTCCTCTGAGACTCTCAGGAAAGAGTGTTGATAGCAATAAAGTAAAAAAAATGTTGGATAGTTTGAATTTTAAAGCAGAACTATCATCATTAGTTGCTACCTTATCAGGTGGAGAACAGCAAAAAGTGGCTATTACTCGTGCAATAATAGCTGATAGTAAAATTATTTTTGCTGATGAGCCAACAGGAGCTCTGGACAGCGTTTCAAGAATACTTATTTTTGAAACACTTCGTAATTTAGCGAGTCAAGGAAAATGTGTTTTTATGGTCACTCATGATATTGAGTTGGCTTCAAAAACTGACAGAGCACTCATTTTAAAAGACGGAAAAATATCTAGACAAATTATTAAACCTTCAGCTGAGGAGCTCTACCAAGCACTTGAAAGTAGTAAAGATTAATTTGAGGAGGATTTATTATGCTAAAATTAATCATTTACCAATTTCAGTACTCAAAAAGACAATGGTTAGGAACAATACCATTACTATTTGTATCTAGCCTGATTGTTGGAACATCTTTATTTGGTATTGCTAGTTCAATACAGACTGCTAATATTAACGCTTCACAACTTTTTCAAATGCTAATAGTTTTTGGTGGGACTACTCTATTTTTCCTTATTTCAAATAATATAAGACTGCTAATAGATATCTTTAAAAAGGATTACCAATTATGGGCTATCTTAGGCGCAAGCAGAACTCAGCTATCTTTATTAGTATCTGGACAGTTTTATTTAATGGCAGTGATTGTTAGTAGTATTGGTACAATACTTTCATTTATCATGGCAGATAGTTACTACAAATTTTTACAAAATTTATTAGGAAGAGATGAGTTACCTGATTTAGTTATTACAGCCAACATTCCATCAATTTTATTTAGTGTTTTTATAGTCCCAACAATTGTCGGGATAGGGGCTTACTTTTATTCAAGTCGAATACTTAAAATATCATCAATATTAAAATCAAAAAAGAAAAAAAGAAAAGTTACAGTAACTGGTTTTGTTAACATCTCTGTTCGTTTAATCCTATGGTTACTATGTATAGGTTTGATTGTTTCAGCAGGTTTTAGCAGAAATAAAGAAATAATTTCAACACAGTCAAGCATAATATTATTTTTATTAATTATTCACATCCTTATTATTCAATCACTATCTCCATCAATTCAAGTGTTTCTAACAAAATTTTTAATGAGGATATTTCCAACTGAAAATTATGTAATCAATACAGGCTTTTGGAATCTACTATCCAATCCTAGTTATTTGAAAAGTATACAAACTTCAATGAGCATGGGAGTAACTCTTATTTCTGGGTTTATTCTTTACACCCAAAATGTGTATTCATTCATGAATACAGCAAACGGAGTAAACGAAGCAAGAGCTTCCTTTATTGCTTATATGTCTGCTCCAATTATTCTGATTATTACTAGTTCTATTTCTCTTACAATTTTATCTTCTAATAAAGATATTGAGGACATTAAACAGTTAAAGACACTGGGAGTGTCAAGATTACAACTTTTTAAAATACGTATAGGCGAGGCAATAATACATTCGGTGTTAATTTTATTAGTGTCAGTCATTTTCAATTTAATTATTTTAATTTTAGTTAGCGTTATTGGCCAATTTTTAGGCCGTAGTTTAGTAGATATATCAGGTTTCTGGCAACCGAGTCTTATAGTTATTTCTTTGTTAGTTATTTTTTATAGTATTACAAAGGGATTTTATTTATTTCAAGATAGATAAATTGGAATAGTTACTGATTCAAAAAGAACACACTTATTGACATTGAAACCAAAGCAATACTTTTTTATTTGAGAAAAGACAGTAAAAAAGCGCAAAAAATCACTTCCTGTGCTATACTGTAATTGAAATTTTTTAGTTTTTGCGTTAGAACTGTTTCCTCAGTCCTAGCGCCTTTTCTTTTTGATAAGTCTGCTTGGTGGAGAGTAGTTTGTAAATGATTCTGAGAATCTTATGAGCACAAGAAATGACTGCTTTCATATTGCTTCCTCTTTGGGAAATTCGTTTACATGTAATAAACAATGGCGATGTATTGGAGGGCAGATGCGGCTAGGATAAAGAGATGCCAAATCATGTGGAAATAAGGTTTTTTCTTGGCGTAAAATCCAGCCCCAACTGTATAACAGAGTCCGCCAGTTACCATGAGACTCCAGAAAATTGGTGTCGTTTGACTAATAATGGCAGGAATGATAGCTAGAACCAACCAGCCCATAATCAGGTAAAGAGCAAGGCTAAATTTCTCATTGACTTTTTTAGCAAAGATTTTATAGAGAATACCAAAGATGGTCGTTCCCCACTGAATGGCAATGATCAGATAGCCAAACCAGTTATTCATCAAAGTCAGTACGACAGGTGTATAAGAGCCAGCAATGGCAACATAAATCATAGAATGATCAATGATTCTCAAGACGTATTTGTGGGTCGAACCATAGGCCATAGAGTGATAAATGGTGGATGATAGAAACATGAGAAAGAGACTAATAACGAAAATGGAAACGCCGATAGATGATAAAAATCCGTGTGCCTCATAACTATAGGTGGATGAAATGGGGAGTAAGATGAGCATGATGACTGCGCCTACGGCATGGGTCACGCTATTAGCAATCTCCTCTCCAAAACTGAGTTGTTTGCTGAGTTTAAGACTAGTGTTCATTGGATTACCTCCTCTTGAGTATGATCGATTAAGGCTAGAGTTCGATGATAGAGTTTAACGGTTTGGCAGCTGGTTTGGATAATGGGGTTAGCTGGGTCAATTCCTTGGTTCATGTAGTCCACAAAAGCATCATAGAGTTGGTCTGAACTTGCTTGAGTTTGTAGAGTATTAAGTGTCTGTGCTATTTCTTGAATAGAAAATACCGACTTGAGGGTTGTGATAGCAATCAAACGGGCAATTTGTTGGCGTTGGTATTTTTTCTTATCAGGTTTTGTCAGGTAACCATGTTTCACATAATTATTGACCATAGATGCTGTCAGGCCCTTATCTTTATCAGGAGAGATAGGGGCGCAGACCTGATTGACATAGAGTAAAACCTGGTCCAGATAGAGGTCAATGTTTGGAATTTCTACCCATTTTGGGTAGGAAAAGGTAGTTTTCATTTCCAACTCCTTTTTATCTAGTTTTAATAACTAGATTATAAAATAATAAAAACAGAAAGTCAAGTTTTAACTGCTTGTAGAAAGACTTAAATTATGCTATGATGGGAGAAACTAGTCAGAAATGAGGAGAAAAGATGGAGATTCGTTTAGCTTTTCCAAATGAAGTAGATGCCATCATGCAGGTGATGGAAGATGCTAAAAAATGTTTAGCAGATGTTGGTAGTGACCAGTGGCAAAATGGTTATCCAAATGCTGATATTATTATTGAGGATATTATCTCAGGTCAAGCCTACGTAGCCTTGGAAGAGGGAGAATTACTAGCTTATGCAGCCGTGACCAAGAGTCCAGAGGCAACCTATGAAGCCATTTATGAAGGAAAATGGCAAGCTGGAGAGTCAGAGTACCTAGTCTTTCACCGTATTGCTGTGGCAGCAGATGTGCAGGGACAGGGGGTTGCTCAGACTTTCCTAGAAGGCTTGATTGAAGGTTTTGATTATCTAGATTTTCGCTCAGATACACATGTTGCAAACAAGGCCATGCAGCATATATTTGAAAAACTCGGTTTTAAACAGGTTGGTAAGGTTCCAGTTGATGGAGAACGCTTGGCCTATCAAAAATTGAAGAAATAATGCAAAAGAAGTACGTAAAAATGCTCTACTTTTCGCCAATAGGAACCTTGTCTTTGGTTGCCGACGAGCAATATCTGTATGGCGTTTGGGTGCAGGAGCAGAAGCATTTTGAGAGGGGACTAGGAGATGAGACGATAGAAGCAGTTGTTAGTCATCCCATTTTAGACCCAGTTATTACTTGCTTAGATGCTTACTTTAAAGGCAAGTCTCAGGATTTATCCAACTTGCCCTTGGCTCCAATCGGAACGGATTTTGAAAAGAGAGTTTGGTCCTATTTACAGGGAATTCCTTATGGTCAGACAGTAACCTATGGACAAATCGCACAAGATTTGCAAGTGCCTTCTGCTCAAGCAATTGGTGGAGCAGTGGGGCGCAATCCTTGGTCTATCCTAGTACCTTGTCATCGTGTGCTAGGAGCAGGCAAGCGTCTGACAGGTTATGCTGCAGGAGTGGAAAAGAAAACTTGGCTCTTGGAGCATGAAGACGCAGATTTTAAAGATATAAAATAGAAAGTGAAAGACATGTTAGAATTTATCGAATACCCAAAATGTTCAACTTGTAAAAAAGCAAAACAAGAATTAAACCAACTCGGTGTGGACTATAAAGCCGTCCATATCGTGGAAGAAACACCTAGCCAAGAAGTGATTTTAAACTGGCTAGAAACCTCAGGGTTCGAGTTGAAGCAATTTTTCAACACCAGTGGAATCAAATACCGTGAACTAGGGCTGAAAGATAAGGTAGGAAGTCTGTCGAACCAAGAAGCAGCCGAGTTGCTAGCAAGCGACGGTATGTTATTAAAACGTCCGATTTTAGTGGAGAATGGAACTGTTAAGCAAATCGGTTATCGAAAATCTTATGAAGAATTGGGATTGAAATAGTTTTTATCTATCTCTTTGATAGATAAAATATATAACCTCCCTGTTTCAAAGTATGATAAACTAGTAGGTAGACAAAGTCTGTATCTGACCGTAGCAAATAATTTCATTGACGGCAGAAGTATGGTAGAATGAATCATTATCAGGAGAGGATGTTTTTATGAATGTTACAACGATTTTAGCATCAGATTGGTACCAAAACTTGATGCAATTGATTCCGGATGGCAAGCTTTTTAGCTTGCGTTCGGTCTTTGATGGAATTCCGAGAATTGTCCAACAACTTCCAACAACGATTATGTTGACCATTGGTGGTGCTCTTTTTGGCTTGGTTTTGGCACTTCTTTTCGCCATTGTGAAGATCAATCGTGTCAAGATCTTATATCCCTTGCAGGCCTTCTTTGTTAGTTTCTTAAAAGGGACACCGATTTTGGTCCAACTCATGTTGACCTACTACGGAATTCCTTTGGCTTTGAAAGCTCTCAATCAGCAATGGGGAACTGGTCTCAATATCAATGCTATTCCAGCTGCTGCTTTTGCGATTGTCGCCTTTGCCTTTAATGAGGCAGCTTATGCCAGTGAAACCATTCGTGCAGCGATTCTCTCAGTTAATCCTGGTGAGATTGAGGCGGCACGAAGTCTGGGGATGACCCGAGCGCAAGTTTATCGTCGCGTGATTATTCCAAATGCAGCAGTTGTGGCGACTCCAACTTTAATCAATTCCCTAATCGGCTTGACCAAAGGGACTTCTCTAGCCTTCAGTGCGGGTGTTGTGGAAGTCTTTGCCCAAGCTCAGATTCTAGGTGGAGCTGATTATCGTTACTTTGAACGATTCATCTCTGTAGCCCTTGTTTATTGGGTAGTCAATATTGGAATTGAAAGCCTCGGTCGTTTCATCGAGAGAAAAATGGCTATTTCTGCACCAGATACCGTGCAAACAGATGTGAAAGGAGACCTTCGTTAATGATTAAGATTTCGAATTTAAGCAAATCCTTTTCAGGACAGACTGTCTTGGATCATCTGAACTTGGATATTCAAAAAGGGGAAGTTGTAGCCTTGATTGGTTCTTCAGGAGCTGGAAAATCAACTTTCCTTCGCAGTCTCAATTATCTTGAAACACCTGACAGTGGCTCTATTCAGATTGATGATTTCTCAGTTGATTTTTCTAAGATTACTCAAGAAGAAATCCTTGCCTTACGCCGTAAGCTGTCCATGGTTTTCCAACAGTTTAATTTGTTTGAACGCCGAACAGCACTTGATAATGTGAAAGAAGGCTTGGTTGTTGTCAAGAAATTATCCGACCAAGAAGCGACTAAGATTGCCAAGGAAGAGTTGGCTAAGGTTGGGCTTTCTGACCGTGAAAACCATTACCCTCGCCATTTATCAGGTGGACAGAAGCAACGGGTTGCCTTGGCGCGTGCTCTCGCTATGAAACCAGATGTCTTGCTCTTAGACGAACCAACTTCAGCTCTTGACCCAGAATTGGTCGGTGAAGTAGAAAAATCTATTGCAGATGCTGCTAAGTCAGGTCAAACCATGATTTTGGTTAGTCATGATATGTCCTTTGTAGCCCAAGTTGCTGATAAGATTCTCTTCTTAGATAAGGGGAAAATCATCGAATCTGGAACACCGGATGAGATTATCCACCATCCTAAAGAAGAGCGGACAAAAGAATTCTTTGCTAGTTACAAACGGACTTATATTTGATATAATAGATAAAGGAAAACTCAGTTAGCTGGACTAGCTGAGTTTACTCTTTAAAAAAGATAGAAATGAGAGAAATCATGCTACTTCAACTATTTTCTTTATATTTCGAGAGTTTGATCTTGACCACCATCCTCGTCCTGATTTTTTTAGGGATTTGGATTGGACTGAGAGCCATGTCGGGAGTTGATAAGACAGCTAAGGCTCGCCAAGCCCATCTCTATGATATGATTATGATTGGAGTCTTGGTTATTCCAGTATTATCCTTTGCGGTTATGAGTTTAATTCTTGTTTTCAAGGCATAATCCTTGCTTGATTGACAAGAAAGAGTTAGAATAAAGATAGTTACAACAAGAAAGAAGGAATCTATATGTACGATACTATTATTATCGGTGCTGGACCTGCAGGGATGACTGCAGCCTTGTATGCTGCTCGAAGCAATCTGAAAGTAGCCTTGATTGAAGGTGGTCTGCCAGGTGGTCAGATGAATAATACATCTGATATTGAAAATTACCCAGGATACGCTAATATTAGTGGGCCAGAATTGGCTGAAAAGATGTTTGAACCGCTTGAAAATCTTGGTGTTGAGCACATTTATGGCTATGTTGAAAATGTAGAAGACCATGGTAATTTTAAGAAAGTGATTACTGATGATCAAACATATGAAACACGTACAGTTATCGTAGCAACTGGCTCTAAACACCGTCCTTTGGGAGTGCCTGGAGAAGAAGAACTGAACAGTCGTGGTGTTTCTTACTGTGCCGTGTGTGATGGTGCTTTCTTCCGTGACCAAAATTTGTTGGTAGTTGGTGGTGGAGATTCAGCTGTTGAAGAAGCCCTCTTCTTGACTCGTTTTGCTAAGACTGTTACCATTGTTCACCGTCGTGACCAACTTCGTGCTCAAAAGGTTTTACAAGACCGCGCCTTTGCGAATGAGAAAATCAGCTTTATCTGGGATTCTGTAGTCAAGGAAATCAAGGGTGAAAACCGAGTAGAATCTGTCGTATTTGAAAATGTGAAAACAGGTCAAGTGACAGAACAAGCCTTCGGTGGCGTCTTTATCTATGTTGGATTGGACCCTCTTAGCGATTTTGTTAAAGAATTGAATATCCAAGATCAGGCTGGCTGGATTGTGACAGATAACCACATGAAAACTGCAGTTGATGGTATCTTTGCCGTTGGAGATGTTCGCTTGAAAGACCTTCGCCAAGTAACAACAGCAGTTGGAGATGGAGCTATCGCTGGTCAAGAAGCCTATAAATTTATCACAGAACATAGTTAATACACTTCGAAAGTCTCTTCAAACCACGTCAGCTTCACTTTGCCGTAGGTATGGGTACTGACTTCGTCAGTTCTATCCACAACCTCAAAACAGTGTTTTGAGCTGACTTCGTCAGTTTTATCTACAACCTCAAAGCAGTGCTTTGAGCTGTCTACAGCTAGCTTCCTAGTTTGCTCTTCGATTTTCATTGAGTATAATCATAAAAAAGTTTCCAATCAGATGACTGGAAACTTTTTTATAGTCTATTTCGAAAAACTTCGTACATAAGAATGGCTGCAGCAACACTGGCATTGAGGCTTTGAACATGTCCATTCATAGGAATGGTAATCATTTCATCAACCTGTTTTTTGATGTTGCTAGAAATGCCTTTTCCTTCATTTCCGATGATGAGGGCGATTTTCCCTTTTGTATTCCACTTGTGGCAAGGAGTACCATTCATATCCGTTCCAAAGGTCCAGAATCCTTCATCCTTGAGTTTGTCTAGAGTTTGGCTCAGATTGGTCACTCGAGCGATTGGGACGTGCTCAATAGCACCTGTGGCCGTTTTGGCAACGACAGGAGTAACACCGACAGCACGATGTTTGGGAATGATGACACCTGAAACGTTGGTCGCATCGGCTGTTCTTAAGATGGAGCCTAAGTTGTGAGGGTCGGTTAACCCGTCCAGAATTAATAGCAAAGGATTTTCTTCTTGGCGTGTTTTGGCAAGGATTTGGTCCAGCTCACTATAGGCAAATTCGGACACTCGTAGAACAAAACCTTGGTGGACAGCACCTTCAGTCATCTCAGAGAGGGATTTTTTTGAGGTCCAAGAAATGGAGACCTTCTTTTCTGTAGCTAGTTCCTTGACTTTCTCAACATTCTTACCTCGGAGATCTTCTTGGAGGTAGAGTTTGTTGCCAGTGTTTGCAAGGAGGGCTTCGGTAACGGCGTGGACGCCATAGACAATATCATTTGTTTTCATGCCTCTATTATAACACACTTCGCTCAGCAGTCCTATTCTTATATAGAGCGATCTACAACTCGCTCTTTTAAATACTTAAATATCACCAATAAATCGGTAATGTATTTCCAGTTTAATTTGCCTATTCTTGCCTCTACCAATCGGTTGGTGGATAATAATTTTATCAATCAATTCGTTGATAATTTTCGGTGTCAACTTCTCAAGTTGAGTATATTTTCGAATGGTTATCATAAATTTTTCAATGTTGTGGGCAGGTTTCATTTTCACCCCAAGAGTTTCGGTTGCGGTTTGGACTTTTTCCTTTAACTCGACTTGTTCCGCCTCATAGTTGTCGCACAATTTTTTGAAACGGCCGTCCGCAATCTCACCCAACAGTTGCTTTTCGTAGAGTCGCTGGATAATAGTATCCAACTCCACCATTCGCTGTTCGTTTTTGGTCAGCTGTTTTTGCAGTTCGCTGAACTCCTTGGTTTCTTTGATTTCAAACTTGTCCTTCAAGAGTTGTGATAAATCTGCTTCGTTAATCTGAAACGAGTTTATCAGTTCTTGAAGCTCGTTTAAAATCAGGTCTTCCAATGCTTCTTTACGAGGATAGTGACCGCCCGAACAAGTATCGCCAGCTCGCCTAAAATGGTGACATTTATAATGGTCGAGGTTCACGCCATCTTTTTCTTGCGAGCAAAAACTTAATTTATGCTCATTTTCGCAATAAAGCAAGCCTGCAAACAAATTTTCGTGTCCTGTTTTGTTTTTCCAGTTCTGCCTTTGAATGACTCGCTTGTGTCCCATCATTTTTCTTGCAATTTCAAAATCTTCCTTCGAAATAATCGCTTCGTGGCTATCTGGGAAAATTAGCCAATCTTCACTAGGTCGCATGCGACAATTCCGCTGTTTGTAGGAAATTTTTGCAGTTTTCAAGTTAATGGTTGAGCCGATATACTCCTCTTTTTCCAATATTTGCCAAATCATCTGAATTTTTCAATAACAAGGGTCGCTCTCTAAAATCCGATAGTTTGCAACGTCCAGATTCATTTTGTCACACCTTAAACCTTGAGCTATCTCGGTTGGCGTTCTGCCTGAAATATACTCCGAAAATATCCGTTTAACGATTTCTGAAGCATATTCATTTACCAACCCCTCCTTACGATTTTCTGGATTATTGAGGTATCCATAAGTTGTAATCCAGCCGATTTTTTCACCATTTTGGCTTTGGTATGTTTCGAAAGCTTAATTTTCTCGCTACACTGCATACTATACCAGTTATTAAAGAGTGAAACCAATGGTGTGAGATAGGCATCTTGGCTGGATTTCTTGTTGCTATCTATATTTTCTTGCAGGAAAATGAAGCGAATGTTTTTCGAAGGGAAAGTTACTTCCAGAAGATTGCCAGTGAGCAGGTAATCTCGTGAAACACGGCTCAAATCCTTTACCACAAAATTCGAAACTTGGTTGTTTTCAACCAATGCTAGAGCTTGTTGGAAAGCTGGACGCTGGGTATTTGAACCTGAATAGCCATCATCGTAAAATACAATTGGGTTGTTCAAATTCTCTCGCTCCGCCAGTTTGCTTAAAATCAAGCGTTGGTTGGAAATTGAGTTAGATTCACCTTCGTTTGCGTCTTCTGCGGAAAGCCTACAATATAAAACGCTAATCTTGAACTTGAACTGCACCCCAAAAGTTAGACAGAAAAAATCTAACTTTTGGGGTGTTTTATTATGAAATTGAGTTATGATGATAAAGTTCAGATCTATGAACTTAGAAAACAAGGATATAGCTTAGAGAAGCTTTCAAATAAATTTGGGATAAACAATTCTAATCTTAGGTACATGATTAAATTGATTGATCGTTATGGAATAGAAATCGTCAAAAAAGGAAAGAATTGTTACTATTCTCCTGAACTAAAACAAGAGATCATTGATAAAGTTCTTCTTGAGGGGCATTCACAAATTAGGGCGTCTATGGATTATGCTCTTCCAAGTAGTGGATTACTTTCGAATTGGCTGGCACAATACAAGAAAAACGGGTATACTATTGTTGAGAAAACAAGAGGGAGACCACCTAAAATGGGACGTAAGCCAAAGAAGAGATTTGAAGATATGACAGAATTAGAACGTCTTCAAGCAGAAAATGAGTACTTGAGAGCGGAGAATGCCATTCTAAAAAAGTTGAGAGAACTCCGATTGAGGGACGAAAAGAAGCAAGAAGAAAAACGGAAATTGTTCAAGGACTTGTAACAGAGTTTTCTTTAGATATCCTTCTAAAGATTATTAAGCTTGCCCGTTCAACTTATTATTACCACTTAAAACAGCTGGATCAAAGCGATAAAGATTATGATATTAAAGCTGAAATTCAGTCAACTTATACTGAGCATAAAGGAAATTACGGCTATCGTCGCATGACTCTAGAATTACGAAATCGTGGCTTCGTAGTGAACCATAAGAAGGTGCAGCGTCTGATGAAAGTACTTGGTTTAACGGCTCGAATTCGCCGTAAACGGAAGTATTCTTCCTACCAAGGAGAGGTTGGCAAGAAAGCAGATAATCTTATTCAACGTCAATTTGAAGCAACCAAACCAATGCAAAAGTGCTACACAGATGTGACAGAATTTGCCATTCCAGCAAGCAGCCAAAAGCTTTACTTATCACCAGTTTTAGATGGCTTTAATAGCGAAATTATCGCCTATAATCTTTCAACTTCACCCAACTTAGAACAAGTAAAAACGATGTTGGAACAGGCATTCACAGATAAACACTATAAGAATACGATTCTCCATAGTGACCAAGGTTGGCAATACCAACACGATTCTTATCATCGGTTCCTAGAGAGTAAGGGAATTCAAGCATCCATGTCACGTAAGGGGAACAGTCCAGACAATGGTATGATGGAGTCCTTCTTTGGGATTCTGAAATCGGAAATGTTTTACGGTTATGAGAAGTCATTTCAGTCGCTTAAGCAATTGGAACAAGCCATTGTAGACTATATTGATTACTACAACAATAAACGAATTAAGGTAAAACTAAAAGGACTTAGCCCTGTGCAATACAGAACTAAATCATTTGGATAAATTAATTGTCTAACTTTTTGGGGTCAGTACAAAAATCTAAGGAGAAACTGCGTTTTAAAAATACCTCTAATAAGGAACAGTGAGATTCTGGTTTGTTAGAAGTTCGCATTTTGACAATACGAATATCTGAAGCCAAATCACTACTCTTTATTAGGGGTATTTTGTATCCTTTGCAAAACCTCTAAATCCGTGAGGAAAGGGGGGACGGTATGAGCGAGAAAGAAAAGGAGTTTCTGTCGTTCGTGCTACTTCTTGTGAAGGTGTGCGAATTTATTCAAAAAGCCCAAGTTGGTAGCTTGGACTTGAATGATGTGGTGCTTATTCTTGAGATATACGAACTTTGCGTAGCGATACGCAACAATTTCAAGGATAGGTAAACACCTTTCAAAAAAGCTAATGAATTGCCGTTCATTGGCTTTTCTGTCTTTTGTAAAACACAAGTAAAAACGCTTTCGGTGTGCGTTCATCACTTCTTATTAGTATACCACTTCCTTAAAATTATTGCAATCATAAAGAGTTTTTATTTTCAAAACTGATGTAAATTAAACTCAAAAACAGGCTGGACTTCCGTGCCAAAGAGAGTTATGATGGACAAGTAAAAGAAAGAAACAGATAGGAGTGATATGTATATCGATTTAAAAACTGAAATGTATCTACAAAAATTAGAAGGTGACATTCGTAGCCAGCTATATTGGGGCATGGTGCCAGAAATACCAATTGAATGGCAACCAAACCAATTAGGATTTTACCTCAGCGCCCCTATATCTTTGCCCGCATTTTTAACGAGACTGCGAGTTTTCGAAAAAGGTTTTGCCTTTGATTATGTTGAAACTAATGTTTTTAAACGCAAGATAACAGTTTTTGCCATTAACGAAAGCAAAGAGAAATTTATTGCGAAAATTGAAAAGTTGTTTAATTGTCAAAGTAGAGGCGAGATGTGCGAAATTTTGCTATACATTTTAGCAACGCCAGTAACTTGTATCGATGAAGCGATTTGTTAACCGAAAATTATAACAAAGTTGCCCCAGTTTTGCGACTGGGGTGTTTGTTTTGCTTTGAAAAATTTAGTTGTTACATTCAAGTTTGATGTTCAAAACCTCAACCTTTTCTTCCTGCAATTTGCAATTCCAAACGACAAATTCGTCCAAATCTTCCGTTCTGCAACAAGCAGTATAATATTCTTCAGCACGCTCCGGATTAAGAAAACGGCAAGTGTAAACCCGAAAATCTTCGTCCGTGATGGGGAGTTGCACTTCGAAAACGGGGCTTAAAAGCACATCACCTACCGTGTAATCGTGTAATTCTTCAAAAGTTGTAAGGTGAACTGTTTCAATTTGGGGGAGTTTGGGCTCAGCTTCGAAATTTTGACTGTTTTCGTGGATTTGGTTGAATTTTTCCTTATTCCTCCGTTAAAATTTCTCTGCTCAAAACAGTTAATTCTTCTTTCCGAAGTTGGCTCATTAGGCGAGAAAATTTCTCGTCTGGAGCAACATTCATCTGGTGATATAATTCTTGCACGAGAGCTAGATTATTGAACTGCAGACAGTAGCAGAGCGTCTGGTTGGGGTTTGGGTGGTAGAAAACCTCAAAATTTGGCTGAATCATATCGCCCCAGTAGTAGTCAAAATTTTCGAAGGCTTTTAGTTTTGCTTTGTTGCCAATTTAAAGCTCGGTGGGTACTGGAGCTTCTTGCGACAGTTTGCCCAACTCGTAACTCATCCGAAGCATTTCTTGAAGCGTCCAGACCGAAATATCGTGAAAATCTTGGCTGTCTGAATTTTGGCATTCCAGCGTAGGGATTCTGCTGCTTTATTGGTGTGTCCATCATAACTCTCCATAGAGGAAGAGTCAAGCACTTTTTCACGAAAACCCCAACGATTTGAAATCGCTGGGGTTAAGGGCTAGAGTTGGTTAGTTGTTGGACTGCTGGGTGAGGTGTGGACATTCTATGGTATTCGTTTCATGAGACAAACCATCAAGGACATTGAGGTCAATACCATCTATCGCTAGTTTCTGGGTTTGAGTTTAAACGATAAGATTTCTTATTTTACAACTTATGACAAGAATTACAGCCGTCGTTTTCAATATAAGGAAGTAATCGAGGAAATTTTTAATCACGTCTTATCTATTGTATGGGGCAAAGTTTGATTGATCAAACTGAGATTTTCATTGATGGGATTCATATCAAAGCCGCAGCCAATAACCACAAATATACTCACAAAGTTCCAGACAAACAAGCTAAGTTTATGAGTGGCAACTGAGAGTTGAGATTGACTTGAATTGGAAAAAACACCGCTTGGGCTCTCAAAAAAAACGAGGCTGAATCGAAAAATAGAAGTCAAGTGGAAGTTACTTTGAGAAATGACCATTATTTTTCTATCTCTATTAGAATGATTTCTAATGTAGAAGTATAATAGATTTTCTGGTATAATAAAAGTTATGGAAATCGAAAAAACCAATCGTATGAATGCGCTCTTTGAATTTTATGCGGCGCTTTTGACAGATAAGCAAATGAATTATATCGAGCTATACTACGCTGATGATTACAGCCTTGCTGAGATTGCTGAAGAGTTCGGCGTTAGTCGTCAGGCTGTCTATGACAATATCAAGCGGACAGAAAAGATTCTGGAAGACTATGAGATGAAGCTCCATATGTACTCGGACTACATTGTTCGCAGTCAAATTTTTGATCAGATTTTGGAGCGTTATCCAGAGGATGCTTTTCTGCAAGAGCAAATTGAGATTTTGACCAGTATTGATAATAGGGAGTAATCATGGAAAATCTTGTTGTCTATAAAGGAATACCTTGCAAACTATTAGCTGCAGAGGAACCATTTCCTACAAGACTACAAATTCTCTCACCTAATTCTATTCCTCAAGCCCTTAAAGAAGGATTTAGCTGTTGGGGATATCCAAATGAAATCATTAAAGAAGTCACAACCGAAGAACTAGAGAGTTTGCAACATTTCGGACGATTTCCACTGAATTGAAAAAATAGGAGAAAATAATGGCATTTGAAAATTTAACAGAACGTTTGCAGAACGTCTTTAAAAATTTACGTAAAAAAGGAAAAATCTCTGAATCTGATGTCCAAGAGGCAACCAAAGAAATTCGCTTGGCCTTGCTTGAGGCCGACGTTGCCTTGCCTGTTGTAAAGGACTTTATCAAGAAAGTTCGTGAGCGTGCAGTCGGGCATGAGGTCATTGATACCCTTAATCCTGCGCAACAAATTATTAAAATCGTTGATGAGGAACTGACAACTGTTTTAGGTTCTGATACGGCAGAAATTATCAAGTCACCTAAGATTCCAACCATCATCATGATGGTTGGTTTACAGGGGGCTGGTAAAACAACCTTTGCAGGTAAATTGGCCAACAAACTCAAGAAAGAAGAAAATGCTCGTCCTTTGATGATTGCTGCGGATATTTACCGTCCTGCGGCTATTGACCAGCTTAAGACCTTGGGGCAACAAATTGATGTGCCTGTCTTTGCACTTGGAACAGAAGTACCAGCTGTTGAGATTGTACGTCAAGGTTTGGAGCAAGCCCAAACTAATCATAACGACTATGTCTTGATTGATACGGCAGGTCGTTTGCAGATTGATGAGCTTTTGATGAATGAGCTTCGTGACGTGAAAGCATTGGCTCAACCAAACGAAATTCTGCTCGTCGTTGATGCCATGATTGGTCAGGAAGCGGCCAATGTTGCGCGTGAGTTCAATGCTCAGTTGGAAGTGACTGGGGTCATCCTTACCAAGATTGATGGCGATACTCGTGGTGGTGCGGCTCTATCTGTTCGTCACATTACCGGAAAACCAATCAAGTTCACTGGTACAGGTGAAAAGATTACGGACATTGAGACCTTCCACCCAGACCGTATGTCAAGCCGTATCCTTGGCATGGGGGATATGCTCACTCTGATTGAGAAAGCTTCTCAGGAATACGATGAGCAAAAAGCCCTTGAAATGGCTGAGAAGATGCGTGAAAACACCTTTGATTTCAATGATTTCATTGATCAGTTGGATCAGGTGCAAAACATGGGGCCGATGGAAGACTTGCTCAAGATGATTCCAGGTATGGCCAATAATCCAGCACTTCAAAACATGAAGGTGGATGAACGCCAGATTGCTCGCAAACGTGCCATTGTGTCTTCAATGACACCTGAAGAACGTGAAAATCCAGATTTGTTAAATCCAAGCCGTCGTCGTCGTATTGCCGCAGGTTCTGGAAATACTTTTGTAGAAGTCAATAAATTTATCAAAGACTTTAACCAGGCTAAACAGCTCATGCAGGGTGTCATGTCTGGGGATATGAACAAGATGATGAAGCAGATGGGAATCAATCCAAACAACCTTCCTAAAAATATGTCAAATATGGGAGGAATGGATATGTCTGCCCTTGAAGGAATGATGGGACAAGGCGGTATGCCTGATCTGTCAGCTCTCGGAGGAGCAGGAATGCCAGATATGAGTCAGATGTTTGGTGGCGGACTCAAAGGTAAAATTGGTGAATTTGCCATGAAACAGTCCATGAAACGCATGGCTAACAAAATGAAGAAAGCAAAGAAGAAACGTAAGTAAGACAAAGGAAGGCCGCAGGGCTTTCCTTTCCTACAAAAAGAACTCTCAGATTGAAGACAAACATCGTTTTAATGTTTGTCTTTTTTATATCTTCAGCGTTACTATTCTCAAAATAGGCTAAAATCTTTATCAAAATAGTTTTCAGCGAAAAATAAAAAAGCTTCCCCGCCAT
>NZ_WIJO01000011.1:0-44425 GCF_009496205.1 Streptococcus mitis | reverse complement strand
AACGTGGACTGGTTTCGTGTTTGGATTATTACCTTGAACGACATGCGTTAAAAGTAGTTGAACCGCCGTATGCCGAACGGCACGTACGGTGGTGTGAGAGGGGCTAGAGATTATCCCCTACTCGATTGTAAAATCGTATAGTGTTACTGTCTATCTTATTTTGAAGAGAAAGCAAAAATCCCTATAAAATGTTTAGGGATTCGATTATTTCATTAAGAACAATTCAACAATCATCTCGATATACATGACAAGGGTCACTAAGAATCCTGCACGCCAGAAGAATTTGATGAATTTAGGATAGTAAAAGCTACGTTTTTTCAGAAGGAAGAAAAAAACGAGAATAATGGCTAGGACTGAGAGGGCTAGGCCCAGTCTAGGGAGAAAATTATGGGTAAAGGTTTTAGCTGTGATTAGGTAGTACTCAAATATCAAGACTGGAAAAGCCAAATCCGCAAAGTTTCGTCCTAGCTTTTTTAATCTAAAAAGTTTGGTTAGGATAATGCAGACTACTAAGGTCAGTATCAATAATAAAATAGATGCTAATTTCATTAAAATCATATTCATATTGTATCATAAAAAATGGCTAAAGGAAATGAGAAACAGAGGAATTTATAGGAAAGTCAGGCTTTTGAGATTGTGGGTGTTTTTTGTTATAATGAAAGTTATGAAATCTTATAATACCTTGAATGATTATTATCGAAAACTCTTTGGAGAAAAGACTTTTAAAGTCCCTATTGATGCGGGATTTGACTGTCCCAATCGTGATGGAACTGTGGCTCATGGGGGCTGTACTTTTTGTACGGTTTCAGGTTCTGGAGATGCTATCGTAGCACCAGATGCGCCTATCTGTGAGCAATTTTATAAGGAAATTGACTTTATGCACCGTAAGTGGCCGGATGTTCAGAAGTATCTGGTTTATTTTCAAAATTTTACCAACACCCATGAAAAGGTGGAAGTCATCCGAGAGCGCTATGAGCAGGCTATCAATGAGCCAGGTGTAGTAGGAATTAATATTGGAACGCGCCCAGATTGTTTACCAGACGAAACTATCGAGTATTTGGCTGAGTTATCGGAGCGCATGCATGTGACGGTTGAATTGGGCTTGCAGACCACTTATGAAGCAACCTCTGACCTGATTAACCGTGCCCACTCCTATGAATTGTATGTGGAAACGGTCAAGCGTTTGAGAAAGTATCCCAAAATTGAGATTGTTTCCCATCTGATTAATGGACTTCCTGGTGAAACCCATGAGATGATGATTGAAAATGTCCGTCGCTGTGTCACGGATAACGATATTCAAGGGATTAAACTGCATTTGCTCCATCTTATGACAAATACTCGTATGCAACGAGATTACCACGAAGGACGCTTGCAGTTGATGAGCCAGGATGAATATGTCAAGGTCATCTGTGACCAATTGGAAATCATACCCAAACATATCGTCATCCATCGAATCACGGGAGATGCACCTAGGGATATGCTGATTGGGCCTATGTGGAGCCTCAATAAATGGGAAGTGCTCAACAGCATTGAGATGGAGATGCGACGTCGTGGAAGTATTCAAGGATGCAAGGCTGTAAAACAGGAGTTTGAAAATGAAAAGACCACTTGAGATGGCACATGATTTTTTGGCTGAGGTAGTGACAAAAGAGGATATCGTAGTGGATGCGACTATGGGAAATGGTCATGACACGCTTTTTTTAGCCAAGCTAGCTAAGCAAGTCTATGCCTTTGATATTCAGGAGCAAGCCTTGGAAAAGACCCAAGAGCGTTTGCATCAGGCTGGCCTGACAAATGTCCAGTTAATCTTGCAAGGTCATGAGACACTGGACCAGTTTGTAGCAGAAGCCAAGGCAGGGATTTTTAATCTGGGCTATTTGCCATCAGCTGATAAGTCTGTCATCACCCAACCTCAGACAACGATTGAAGCATTAGAAAAACTGTGTCATTTGCTTGTCAAAGGTGGACGGATTGCTATCATGATCTACTATGGTCATGAAGGAGGCGACCTCGAGAGGGATGCTGTCTTGGATTTTGTCAGTCAGTTGAACCAACAAGAGTACACAGCTGCCATTTACCGAACTTTAAACCAAGTCAACAACCCACCATTTTTAGTAATGATTGAAAAATTAGAGAGATATAGACATGGATAAACAATACCTACGTGAAAAGCTGGATGCCATGCGCCAGAATTTTGTTGAATCAACTCACCATGAACGAGCGGTGGGTGTGTTAGACCAAGCGCATATGAGCAAAAAAATGCTTAAAATCAAGAAAAAATTAGTTGCTCTTGAAATGGAAAGGTGCCAGCGAAAAATTGAGCACAAAGACTGTTCTAAGATTGACCAAAAAATCAAAGAGCAGAAGGAGATATTTGAATCCTGTTGTAAAAAAGATTAAGGAGGAATTGCGTGGAATTACTGATTTACCTCATCCTATTTTTACTGGTCCTGATTGTCTCAAGTACAACCAATAAGCTCCTGCCCTTTTTGCCCCTCCCTTTGGTGCAAATTCTTTTGGGAATTGTGATTGGCCTCTTTTTACCCAATACCGACTTTCACCTCAATACAGAGTTGTTTTTGGCCCTGGTTATCGGGCCCTTGCTTTTCCGAGAGTCAGAGGAAGCGGATATTACCGCTATTTTAAAACACTGGCGAATCATTGTCTATCTCATATTTCCAGTGATTTTCATCTCGACCCTGAGTTTGGGTGGCTTGGCCCATCTTCTTTGGTTCAGCCTTCCCTTGGCAGCTTGTTTGGCTGTTGGGGCAGCCCTTGGGCCTACGGATTTGGTGGCCTTTGCCTCTCTTTCTGAGCGCTTTAGCTTTCCTAAGCGCGTGTCCAATATCCTTAAGGGTGAAGGACTCTTGAATGATGCATCTGGTTTGGTGGCCTTTCAGGTAGCTTTGACAGCTTGGACAACTGGAGCCTTTTCCCTTGGGCAAGCTAGTAGTTCGCTCATCTTTTCAATTTTAGGCGGTTTTCTGATTGGCTTTTTAACGGCCATGACTAACCGTTTCCTTCATACCTTCTTGCTTAGTGTTCGCGCAACGGATATAGCCAGCGAACTTTTATTAGAATTGAGTTTGCCTCTAGTGACCTTCTTTCTAGCAGAAGAAATCCACGTTTCAGGGATTATTGCTGTTGTGGTTGCGGGGATTTTAAAAGCAAGCCGTTTTAAGAAAATCACGCTTCTAGAAGCCCAAGTGGATACGGTGACCGAGACAGTCTGGCATACAGTGAACTTTATGCTGAACGGTTCTGTCTTTGTGATTTTAGGGATGGAGTTGGAAATGATAGCAGAGCCTATCTTGACCAATCCAATCTATAATCCTCTACTCTTGCTGGTGTCTCTTGTTGCCCTGACCTTTCTCCTCTTTTCTATTCGTTTTGTCATGATTTATGGCTATTATGCCTATAGGACTAGACGTCTCAAGAAAAAGCTAAATAAGTATATGAAGGACATGCTTCTCTTGACCTTCTCAGGTGTCAAGGGAACGGTGTCGATTGCTACGATTCTTCTGATACCAAGTGATTTAGAGCAGGAATATCCAATCTTGCTTTTCCTTGTTGCAGGTGTGACGCTTTTAAGCTTTTTAACAGGTCTCTTGGTCTTGCCTCATCTTTCTGATGAACAGGAAGAAAGCAAGGACTATCTCATGCATATCGCTATTTTGAATGAAGTGACGCTAGAGTTGGAAAAAGAGTTGGAAGACACCAGAAATAAACTTCCCCTCTATGCGGCTATTGACAATTACCATGGACGTATTGAAAATCTCATTCTGAGTCAAGAAAATAAGGGAGCTCAAGAAGACTGGGAGGCCTTGAAACTTCTTATCCTCAGTATTGAAAGCGATGGATTGGAACAGGCTTACGAGGAAGGCAAGATAAGTGAGCGTGCTTATCGGGTCTACCAACGTTATTTAAAAAACATGGAACAAGGTATCAATCGCAAGTTTGCTTCAAGATTGACCTATTACTTCCTTGTTTCCTTGCGGATTCTACGTTTTCTCCTTCATGAAGTCCTTACCTTTGGCAAGACCTTCCGCAGTTGGAAAAATGAAGAATCACAGAAACTCAGAGCCCTTGACTATGACCAAATCGCAGAACTCTATCTAGAAAATACAGAGATGATTATCGAAAGTTTGGAGAACCTAAAAGGGGTTTATAAGAGCTCTTTAATCAGCTTCATGCAGGATTCTCGTCTCCGTGAAACAGCTATCATCACCAGTGGTGCCTTTGTCGAACGGGTTATCAATCGTGTCAAACCCAACAATATCGACGAAATGCTGAGAGGCTATTATTTGGAGCGTAAATTGATTTTCGAATATGAAGAGAAACGATTGATTACGACCAAGTATGCCAAGAAATTACGGCAAAATGTGAATAACTTAGAGAACTATTCTCTCAAGGAAGCTGCCAATACCCTGCCTTATGATATGGTGGAATTGGTAAGAAGAAATTAATCAAGATTGTAAGTGAAGGAGTGTGACATGAAGAAGTGGTGGAAAGAGCTGATAGATAAGCCTTTAGTAAAAGCTTTTTTGCATTATTATCAAGCCTCAGATAGTGAATTGACCAGTGTCGCAGTAGCCTATTATTGGTTGATTTCAATTTTCCCCCTGCTTTTGGTAGTGGTCAATATCCTCCCCTATTTTCAGATTCCAGTTTCCAATTTTTTAAAGGTTGTCAATGAATTTTTGCCGGATACGGTCTATGATGTGGTGGCAAAGATTATTACAGAGGTACTGACTCAACCGTCAACTGGCCTGTTGAGTTTTGCGGTTTTATCAGCCCTCTGGACCTTTTCAAAATCCATGAATTTCCTGCAGAAAGCTTTTAATAAAGCCTACGGAGTTGCAAAAAATCGTGGAATGATTTCTCATCAACTCATGAGTTTGTTTGTCAGTTTTGGTCTGCAGATTCTCTTTGCCTTGGCTCTATTTTTGAGCGTTTTTGGCCGTATGCTTCTCAACCTTATCAAAAGTTACTGGAAATCAGATAGTCCTATCTTTGATTATTTGCAAGATCTAACAGGCCCCTTGGTCTATGCCTTGATTTTTGCAATCTTGGTCATGCTTTATTATTTCCTGCCTAATGTTAAGGTCCGACGGATTCGATATGTATTGCCAGGTAGTGCCTTTGTCTTATTGACTCTGGCCTTACTGCTCAATATCTTTTCAGTCTATATTAACAATTATGTCAATCACCTAGTGGACGTGCGTTTTTTCAGTTCCGTCGTCGTGGTGGTCATGATGTTCTGGTTTATTCTCATCGCTAAGATTTTGATTGTCGGCGCGGTTATCAATGCCAGTGTGCAGAGTTTGAAAGATCCGAGCTTTAGAATAAATTAATTCATTTTTTATCCATAACAAAACGCATAACATGAAAATTCCACGAGGTCAACTATAGTCAGAAAGCTGAACAACAAGCCAAAACGCCCCAAAAAGGCGGCAAAAAGCAAGCACCTGCAAGCAACGTGCCGAAATGGTCAAATCCTGATTATGTCAACGAATTAGACCCAAAAATCGTTGATATGCTAGTAGAATTTCACAAGTCACAAGGCACTTTGGAAACTCCTGAGGCGCAAGCAGAAATCGCCCAAAAACGTGAAGAAATCGAGCAAAGGAGAGCTGAGCTTGAGGATAAAAAACAAGAGCTTTTGAACCGCTTGAACAAATAGAGTTTAGCAAGTATTATGCTTACAAATTACTTGAGCAATTAACTAAAATATAAACCCTGCCTAGATATAAAGGCAGGGTTTATATTTTAGAAATTCACGTAGGTTGTTTCGGTTTTTACATACCCAGTATAGTCTGAGTTTCTATAGTATTCAGTGATAAACTTCCATTTTCTTTGAGCAACATGGATATAAGTACTTGTTATGTAGTATGGATATGGGCTTTGTGAATCCAAGTAAGACTAATAAGCTTGTATACCAAAATATGCTCCACCAATTATTGTACCCCATGGACCCCCCAATAGAGCACCTATCTTACCAATCATATAACTTATTCCAGCACCAATCATGAAGTTAGCGAATGTGTTGGCTTCTTTATTCCCATGTATTGTGTTGACGTAATTCCAAACATTAGGATCGTATGATCTAAAAGATATATTTAGGTCGATTTCATTCTTTTGATAAGCCATATAAAATGACCCATTGATATAGACGCCATCAGCACGTCGTTCAATAGTGTCTACACTTCCATTTGGATTGACCACCTCAAGAACTTCATCACTTAAAATATTTACTTGCGTATCTCCGAACCGCACTGATGAGCCATTCTCAAACTGAACCTCACCAGATACAACTTTAGAGTTTGCCGATAAGCTATCATCAGCAAAAACAACAAGCGACGGGGAAATGCTAGACATACAGAAAATAGACATAACTAGCAAACACATGCATTTAAACATCTTAGACATAACGGAAACTCCTTTGTTTTTTTGATTTTTTTCAACTTTTGTTATACAATAAAACCAAATAAAAAGAAAGCGGTAACAATATGCTTAAGGCGAAAATTTTTTATATATTTTTATTTTTGATCGTTGTCGAAACTACAGGCTTGTTGTTGTTGAAAAGAGGTCTAGAAATGGGTTATTTAGACACAGAAGCTATTATCCTCGCAATTTTTTCATTTGCTTTTTACAACCTATGTTCATTCGGTTGGGTCTACTTTACAATAAAAAACAATAAAAAATAAATAGACGTATTTTCAAAAAAAGATTACATATTTATCTCAGTAAAACGACGGTTTAAATCGTCGTTTTTTTGTATAACTCCCCCTGAAATTTATTTTAATTATGCAAATTTCACGTATTTTTGGTGCTGAGACAACGATTCTGAGAGCTTTTCAGACTTTTTTGCGACTGTCTAATCATTAGAAAAGCTTAGAGCACCAAAGGATAATGCCTGATAATGAACTGCACCCCAAAAGTTAGACAGAAAAAATCTAACTTTTGGGGTGTTTTTATTATGAAATTAACTTATGGTGATAAAGTTCAGATCTATGAATTTAGAAAGCAAGGTCAAAGATTCAAACAGCTTTCGAAAAGATTTGGTGTGGATGTTTCTGGTCTAAAATACATGGTGACATTGATTGACCGTTATGGAATAGAAATCGTCAAAAAAGGGAAGAATCGTTACTATTCCCCAGAATTAAAACAAGAAATAATCGATAAAGTTCTGCTGGAAGGTCGTTCACAAAGAAGTGTAGCTTTGGATTATGCTTTGCCTGATCGTTCGCTGTTGAAAAATTGGCTGGCGCAATACAAGAAAAACGGGTATACTATTGTTGAGAAAACAAGAGGGAGACCAGCTAAAATGGGACGTAAACGAAAGAAAACTTGGGAAGAAATGACAGAATTAGAGCGACTTCAGGAGGAGAATGAACGTCTACGTACCGAGGTGGCCTACCTAAAAAAGTTAAAAGAGTTAGAGGAAAGGGACGAAGCCTTAGAGCGAGAAAGGCAGAGACAGTTAGAGAAATGGCTTCAGGAGGATTTCGACTAGATTTACTTCTTGAAGTGGCTCGTTTACCTCGCTCAACTTACTACTATCAGTTGAAGGAACTAGATGGACTTGACAAAGATAAAGAGCTTAAAACCGAAATTCAGGCCATTTATAATGACCATAAAGGAAATTATGGCTATCGTAGAGTTACTCTTGAACTAAGAAATCGCGGTTTTGTGGTGAATCATAAAAAGGTCCAACGTCTGATGAAAGTCCTTGGTTTAACAGCTCGAATTCGTCGGAAACGAAAGTATTCTTCCTATCGAGGAGAGATTGGCAAGAAAGCAGAGAATCTCATTCAACGTCAGTTTGAAGCATCAAGGCCAATGGAAAAGTGCTATACCGATGTGACAGAATTTGCCATTCCAAATAGCACACAGAAACTCTATTTATCGCCTGTTTTAGATGGCTTTAATAGCGAAATTATCGCCTATAACCTTTCAACTTCACCAAACTTAGAACAAGTGAAAGCTATGTTAAACCAGGCCTTTACAGAGAAACACTACGAGCATACCATTCTCCATAGCGATCAAGGCTGGCAATACCAACACGATTCTTATCATCGATTCCTAGAGAGTAAGGGAATTCAAGCATCCATGTCACGCAAGGGCAACAGCCCAGACAATGGTATGATGGAGTCCTTCTTTGGCATTTTGAAATCGGAAATGTTTTATGGTTACGAGAAGCACTTTAGGTCTTTAGAAGACCTTGAACAAGCTATTGTAGACTATATTGATTACTACAACAATAAACGAATCAAAGTCAAACTAAAAGGACTTAGCCCTGTGCAATACAGAACTAAATCCTTTCAATAATTATTTGTCCAACTTTGTGGGGTCAGTACATAATATGCGTTTTTTGATTATGACATTTAATAGATAAACATGGCATCGCCAAAACTGAAGAATCGGTAGTGTTCTTGGATGGCATGGTGGTAAGCGTCTAAGACTAATTCACGGCCTGCAAAGGCAGAAACCAACATGACCAGAGTTGATTTTGGCAGGTGGAAATTGGTTGAAAAGGCATCTACAACCTTCCATTCGTAGCCAGGTTTGATAAAGATGTTGGTCCAACCAGAATCTGCTTGGATTTGTCCATCAAACTTGGAACCAATAGTCTCCAAGGTGCGGATAGAAGTGGTTCCGACAGCAATGACGCGACCACCATTTTCCTTAACAGTGCGAAGGGTGGCAGCTGCTTCCTCAGAAAGTTGGTAGAATTCTGAGTGCATTTCGTGTTCGTCCAGATTGTCAACTGAAACGGGTCTAAAGGTTCCGAGTCCGACATGAAGAGTCAGATAGACTAGATGAACACCCTTAGCTTGGATTTCTGCCAGCAATTCTTTGGTGAAGTGAAGACCAGCAGTAGGTGCAGCAGCAGAGCCACTTTCCTTGGCGTAAACAGTTTGATAGCGTTCACGGTCATCCAGTTTTTCATGGATATAAGGCGGTAGCGGCATTTCACCCAGACTTTCCAAAACTTCTAGGAAAATTCCTTGGTATTCAAAGCGGACAATGCGGCCCCCGTGAGTCAATTCTTCCGTAACAACAGCGCTGAGACGGCCATCACCAAAGCTAACGCGAGTGCCGACCTTGAGGCGTTTGGCAGGTTTTGCCAGAACTTCCCACTCGTCTCCACTAGTGTTTTTAAGGAGGAGAAGTTCCACATGGCCTCCTGTCTCCTCTTTTTGACCATAGAGGCGGGCAGGGAGAACTCGGGTGTCGTTCATAACAAGAGCATCACCAGGTTCCAGCATATCAATAATAGAGTGGAAGTGTTTATCCTGCATTTCTCCCGTCTCACGGTTGACGATGAGGAGTTTAGAGGCGTCCCGTTTTTCAAGAGGCGTTTGGGCAATCAATTCCTCTGGCAAGTGGAAATCAAAATCAGCTGTATTCATATATCTGTTCATTCTTTCTAAGTTCTAATCTTATCCATTATAACATGTTTCAAGTTTGGACGCTCTTTTTTTAGAAATTAAATCGTTTTCACTTGACAAAAATTGGTCTATACCATATAATGAATATAGATTAAAACGGAGGATGAAAAGGATGAAAGTTATTAAAGTTGAAAACCAAGTTGAAGGTGGAAAAGTTGCGTTTGAGATTTTGAAGGAGAAATTAGCCAATGGCGCTAAAACCCTAGGACTTGCGACAGGAAGTAGCCCACTTGAATTTTACAAGGAAATTGTTGAGAGTAACCTTGATTTTTCAGATCTAACCAGTGTCAACCTTGATGAGTATGTAGGCCTTGATGGGGACAACCCACAGTCTTACCGTTACTTCATGCAAGAAAACTTGTTCAACCAAAAACCATTTAAAGAAAGTTTTTTGCCACGTGGTGTTAAGGATCATGCTGAAGCTGAAGTTGAACGCTACAATCAAATTTTAGCTGACCATCCAGTTGACCTCCAAATCTTGGGAATCGGTCGCAATGGACATATCGGATTTAATGAACCTGGTACTCCATTTGACAGTCAAACTCACCTTGTAGAACTTGACAAGTCTACTATCGAAGCAAACGCACGTTTCTTTGACAAGATTGAAGATGTTCCAACCCAAGCCATTTCAATGGGGATTAAAAATATCTTGGATGCCAAGTCAATCCTTCTATTTGCTTATGGTGAGTCGAAAGCAGAAGCCATTGCAGGAACAGTGTCTGGCCCAGTGACTGAGAACCTACCAGCAAGTAGCCTCCAAAATCACCCTGATGTGACGATTATCGCAGATGCTGAAGCGCTCAGCTTGTTAGAAAAATAAAAAATCAGCACCCTTCAGTTTTTCTATTTAATGCTTTCAAGACTTGTATAAATGGAAGAAAAAATCAAAATTAAACCGGATTTTTTCTTGACAATT
Source organism: Streptococcus mitis (assembly GCF_009496205.1). Lineage (GTDB taxonomy): Bacteria > Bacillota > Bacilli > Lactobacillales > Streptococcaceae > Streptococcus > Streptococcus mitis_BN. The sequence continues at coordinate 34,054 of NZ_WIJO01000011.1, read as the reverse complement.
ATTCCTTTTACGTGTAAAATAGAATAGATCTTGAACTTGAAGGGAGTGAAAAAAATGTCTAAAACAGTAGTACGTAAGAATGAATCTCTTGACGACGCACTTCGTCGTTTCAAACGTGCGGTTACTAAAGCTGGTACTCTTCAAGAAACACGCAAACGTGAATTCTATGAAAAACCTTCTGTAAAACGTAAACGTAAATCAGAAGCAGCTCGTAAACGTAAAAAATTCTAATTAGAAATGAAAGGCTAGAGAAATCTAGTCTTTTTCTTTTAATACTCTTCGAAAATCAAATTCAAACCACGTCAACGTCGCCTTGGATTATATATGTGACTGACTTCGTCAGTCTTATCTACAACCTCAAAGCAGTGCTTCGAGCAACCTGCGGCTAGTTTCCTAGTTTGCTCTTTGATTTTCATTGAGTATAAATAAATACTTCAAAGCCTGCAAAAATCTCAAATATCCTCCTACAATTTGATATAATAGAGAGAAGAACTCATTTGAAGGAGGAAATGATGTCGGTTTTAGTAAAAGAAGTGATTGAAAAGCTCAGACTAGACATTGTCTATGGCGAACCAGAATTACTTGAAAAGGAAATTAATACCGCGGACATTACGCGACCTGGTCTTGAAATGACGGGCTATTTTGACTATTATACGCCTGAGCGAATCCAACTCTTGGGAATGAAGGAGTGGTCCTATCTCGTTTCGATGTCCTCTCACAACCGTTACCAAGTCTTGAAAAAAATGTTTCTACCTGAGACACCTGCGGTCATTGTTGCTCGTGGTTTGGTGGTTCCAGAGGAGATGCTAAAGGCAGCCAGAGAATGTAAGATTGCCATTTTAACCAGCCGTACGGCAACCAGTCGTTTATCTGGAGAGTTATCTAGTTATCTGGATTCACGTTTAGCAGAACGGACCAGTGTGCACGGTGTCTTGATGGATATCTATGGAATGGGTGTCTTGATTCAAGGTGATAGTGGCATCGGTAAGAGTGAGACAGGTCTAGAGCTTGTCAAACGTGGTCACCGCTTGGTAGCCGATGATCGTGTCGATATCTTTGCCAAGGATGAGATTACTCTTTGGGGTGAACCAGCTGAAATCTTGAGACACCTGATTGAAATTCGTGGGGTTGGGATTATCGATGTCATGAGCCTCTACGGTGCGAGTGCCGTCAAGGATTCTTCACAAGTCCAGCTGGCTGTTTATTTGGAAAATTACGATACACATAAAACTTTTGATCGTCTTGGAAACAATGCAGAGGAAATAGAAATTTCTGGCGTAGCCATTCCTCGTATCCGCATTCCAGTGAAAACAGGTCGTAATATCTCTGTCGTGATTGAGGCTGCTGCCATGAATTATCGTGCCAAGGAAATGGGCTTTGATGCGACGCGTTTGTTCGAAGAACGCTTGACCAATCTCATTGCTCAAAACGAGGAGGTGCCTAATGTTTGATCCAATTGCGATTCATCTAGGCCCTCTAGCCATTCGATGGTATGCCTTGTGTATTGTAACAGGCTTGATTCTTGCGGTTTATTTGACCATGAAAGAAGCACCTAGAAAGAAGATCATACCAGACGATATTTTAGATTTTATCTTGATAGCCTTTCCTCTGGCTATTTTAGGAGCTCGTCTCTATTATGTTATTTTCCGTTTTGATTACTATAGTCAGAACTTGGGAGAGATTTTTGCCATTTGGAATGGTGGTTTGGCCATTTACGGTGGTTTAATAACTGGTGCCCTTGTGCTCTACATCTTTGCTGATCGTAAACTCATCAATACTTGGGATTTTCTAGATATTGCGGCACCTAGCGTCATGATTGCCCAAAGTTTGGGGCGCTGGGGCAATTTCTTTAATCAAGAAGCTTATGGTGCAGCAGTGGATAATCTGGATTATCTACCTGGCTTTATCCGTGACCAGATGTATATTGAGGGGAGCTACCGTCAGCCGACCTTCCTTTATGAGTCTCTATGGAATCTTCTTGGATTTGCCTTGATTCTGATATTCAGACGAAAATGGAAGAGTCTCAGACGAGGTCATATCACTGCTTTCTATTTGATTTGGTATGGTTTCGGTCGCATGGTTATTGAAGGCATGCGAACAGATAGCCTCATGTTCTTTGGTCTCCGAGTGTCTCAATGGCTATCAGTTGTTCTTATCGGATTGGGTATTTTTATCATTCTATATCAAAATCGAAAGAAGGCCCCTTACTATATTTCAGAGGAGGAAAACTAAATGTTAGAAGTTGCATATATTCTTGTAGCCTTTGCTTTGATTGTCTTTTTAGTGTATCTAATCATTACTGTACAAAAGCTTGGCCGTGTTATCGATGAAACAGAGAAGACGATTAAAACCTTGACTTCAGATGTAGATGTGACCTTGCATCATACCAATGAATTGCTGGCTAAGGTCAATGTCTTGGCAGATGATATCAATGTCAAGGTGGCAACGATTGATCCACTCTTTAGTGCTGTTGCAGATTTATCTCTATCTGTTTCAGATCTTAATGACCATGCGCGTGTCTTGAGCAAGAAAGCTTCCTCAGCTGGTTCAAAAACACTCAAGACTGGTGCAAGTTTGTCAGCTCTTCGTCTTGCAAGTAAATTTTTAAAAAAGTAAAAAAGGAGAATTCTTATGGGTAAACTATCCTCAATCCTTTTAGGAACCGTTTCAGGTGCAGCTCTTGCCTTGTTTTTAACAAGCGACAAGGGCAAACAAGTTTGCAGTCAGGCTCAAGATTTTCTAGATGATTTGAGAGAAGATCCTGAGTATGCCAAGGAGCAGGTCTGTGAAAAACTGACAGAAGTCAAGGAGCAGGCTACAGATTTTGTTCTTAAAACCAAAGAACAGGTTGAGTCAGGTGAAATCACTGTGGACAGTGTACTTGCTCAAGCCAAATCATGTGCTCGTCAAGCGACAGAAGCATCAAAAAAGCAATTCAATAATCTCAAGGAACAATGGCAAGAAAAAGCCGAAACTCTTGATGAATCAGAAGAGATTGTTATTGACATAACAGAAGAATAAACCATCACCATCTCTGGACGGACTATGTTTCTGGGGATGGTGATTTTTTTCTCGTAGCCTGTCTTTGTGGTATAATAAGTACTATGCAGAAAAAACCAACGTCAGCCTATGTGCACATCCCGTTTTGTACCCAGATTTGTTATTATTGTGACTTTTCAAAAGTTTTTATCAAGAATCAGCCGGTAGATAGTTATTTGGAACATCTGTTAGAAGAGTTTCAATCTTATGATATTCAAAAGTTGCGAACCCTCTATATCGGTGGTGGCACACCGACAGCTTTGTCAGCTTCTCAACTGGAGGTGTTATTGAAGGGCTTGACTAAAAACTTGGACTTGTCTGTCTTAGAAGAGTTGACCATTGAAGCCAATCCAGGCGACTTGGATGCAGATAAGATAGCTGTTTTGAAAAACTCGGCTGTCAATCGTGTTTCACTAGGTGTGCAAACCTTTGACGACAAAATGCTGAAAAAGATTGGGCGCAGTCATTTGGAGAAGGATATTTATGAAAATATCGACCGTCTGAAACTGGCTGGTTTTGACAATATCTCCATCGATTTGATTTATGCACTGCCTGGTCAGACCATGGAGCAGGTCAAGGAAAATGTGGCTAAGGCCATTGGACTTGATATTCCCCATATGAGTTTGTATAGCTTGATTTTGGAAAATCATACGGTCTTTATGAACCGTATGCGACGAGGGAAATTGCCTCTGCCTAAGGAGGAACTGGAAGCGGAGATGTTTGAGTATATCATCGCAGAGCTGGAGCGAGCTGGTTTTGAGCATTATGAGATTTCTAATTTCTCCAAGCCTGGTTTTGAAAGTCGCCACAATCTCATGTACTGGGACAATGCTGAATACTATGGCATCGGTGCTGGGGCATCTGGTTATGTAAATGGAGTACGCTATAAAAACCACGGTCCGATTCGCCATTATCTTAATGCGGTTGAGGAAGGCAATGCGCGTATCACAGAAGAACACCTGAGCCCAAAAGAGCAGATGGAAGAAGAAATGTTCCTGGGACTCCGCAAGAAATCAGGAGTCTCTATAGCGCGATTTGAAGAAAAATTTGGACGGTCTTTTGATGGACTTTATGGAGAAGTTGTCAAGGACTTGGTTCAACAAGGTCTCATGCAAATAGAGGGTGACCGAGTGCGCATGACAAAGAGAGGTCTCTTTTTAGGAGACACCGTAGCAGAACGATTTATTTTGGAGTAGGATGATGGGCTTAACTTATCAAATGAAAATGAAAATTCCTTTTGATATGGCTGACATGAACGGTCATATTAAACTTCCAGATGTGATTTTGCTATCCCTGCAAGTTTCAGGGATGCAGTCGATTGAGCTGGGAGTGAGTGATAAGGCTATTTTAGAAGAGCATAATCTGGTCTGGATTATCACAGACTATGATATTGAGGTGGTTCGTTTGCCTCGTTTTGGGGAAGAAATCACTATTGAGACGGAAGCTTTGAGCTACAATCGACTCTTTTGCTACCGTCGTTTCACTATCTATGATGAAGCGGGGCAGGAGCTTATTCACATGATGGCGACCTTTGTTCTCATGAACCGCGATAGTCGAAAAGTCCATGCAGTAGAACCTGAGATTGTGGATCCTTACCAGTCTGAGTTTGATAAAAAACTTATCCGTGGGCCAAAGTATGAACCTTTGGAAGAGCCAATCAGTAAGGATTACCATGTCCGTTTTTATGATTTAGATATGAATGGCCATGTCAATAACAGTAAATACTTGGACTGGATTTTTGAGGTTATGGGAGCGGACTTTTTGACCCAGTATATTCCCAAGAAAATCAATCTCAAGTATGTCAAGGAAGTTCGACCAGGTGGGGTGATCACATCGGCTGTTGAACGGTCTGGACTGGAAAGCAAGCATGAGATTGCAAGTGACGGGGCTACCAATGCCCAAGCTATCATCACTTGGCAAGAAATAAAAAAGGATTAGGGAGAAATAGATGAAATATAAAGGCTATTTAATTGATTTAGACGGAACCATTTATAAGGGGAAAGACAGAATCCCAGCAGGAGAAGCTTTTGTCCATGAATTGCAAAAGCGTGATATTCCCTACCTCTTTGTAACAAATAATACAACCCGTACTCCTAAGAGTGTTCAGGAGATGTTGGCTCAGAATTTTAATATCGATACGCCCCTATCGACTGTCTACACAGCGACTTTGGCGACTATCGACTATATGAACGACTTGGGGCTTGAAAAGACCGTCTATGTCATCGGAGAAGCAGGGCTTAAGGAAGCCATCAAGGCGGCTGGTTATGTCGAAGATAAGGAAAATCCGGCCTATGTGGTAGTAGGTCTGGACTGGCAAGTGGACTATGAAAAATTTGCGACAGCAACTCTTGCGATTCAAAAGGGTGCTCACTTTATCGGAACCAACCCTGACCTCAATATCCCGACAGAACGCGGTCTTTTGCCTGGTGCTGGTTCACTGATTACCCTTCTTGAAGTGGCAACACGAGTGAAGCCTGTTTATATTGGGAAACCAAATGCCATCATTATGGATAAGGCGGTTGAGCACTTAGGTTTGGAACGTGAAGAATTAATCATGGTTGGGGACAATTACTTGACTGATATTCGAGCTGGGATTGATAATGGCATTCCAACGCTCTTGGTGACGACAGGTTTTACCAAGGCAGAAGAAGTAGCAGACCTGCCAATCGCACCGACTCATGTGGTTTCTAGCCTTGCGGAGTGGGATTTTGATGAAAACTAAACTGACCTTTTGGGGCTCTATGCTCTTTCTCTTCTCTCTTTCAATCCTTTTGACCATTTATTTGGCTTGGATTGTTTATCCGCTGGAAATTCAGTGGCTGAATTTAACAGATCGGGTCTATTTAAAACCAGAAACCATTCAGTACAACTTTTATATCTTGATGAATTATCTGACCAATCCATTTAGTCAGGTCCTAGAGATGCCAGATTTTCGTTCGTCAGCAGCTGGGCTACACCATTTTGCAGTGGTCAAGAACCTCTTTCACTTGGTTCAGCTAGTAGCTCTAGTGACACTGCCAAGTTTTTACGTCTTTGTCAATAAGATTGTGAAAAAGGGCTTTTTGTCTCTTTATCGTAAAAGTCTCCTGGCTCTAGTGGTCTTGCCTTTACTGATTGGACTTGGGGGAGTTTTGATTGGTTTTGACCAATTCTTTACTCTTTTCCATCAAATTCTCTTTGTGGGAGATGATACCTGGCTTTTTGACCCAGCCAAGGATCCGGTTATTCTGATTTTGCCAGAGACCTTTTTCCTTCATGCCTTCCTCCTCTTTTTTGCCCTCTATGAAAGCTTCTTTGGCTATCTGTGTCTGAAAAGTCGTAGGAAGTGAAAGAAAGATGTTTTTAATTTGTATATATAATTGTATATAATTTAAAATCATCGTTAAGAATGAATTAACTAAATCTACCTTACCTCAATCGTTCGCAAACAGTCTATTTTTCTTGAAAAAATAGGCTTTTTTTCTAAAAATCTCTAGTCAAGCGCTTTATTTTTTTGTATAATAGAATTAGCAAAGTATAGATAAGAAGAGAAAAGCATGATTACACTATTTCTATCACCGAGCTGTACTTCATGTCGTAAGGCTAAGGCCTGGTTAGAAAAACATAAGGTGCCCTTTGAGGAACACAATATTATGACCAGTCCTTTAACAAGAAAAGAATTACAACACATCCTTTCCTTGACCGAAAATGGTACTGATGACATCATTTCAACTCGTTCAAAAATTTTTCAAAAATTAGATATTGATGTAGAAAGTATTTCGGTATCAGAATTGCTTCATTTGATTGAGCAGTATCCTAGTCTTTTGCGTCGTCCAATTATTATCGATGCCAAACGTATGCAAATCGGTTTTAATGAAGATGAGATTCGTGCTTTTCTCCCTCGTAGTTACCGTAAGCAAGAACTAAAAGAAGCAAGAATGAGAGCTGGTATTAGTTAATGAACAAACAGTATAGTTACCCACTAGATTTGTCGTGGAGCACTGAAGAACTTGCTTCAGTGCTTTCTTTTTTTAATGATGTTGAAGCTGCCTATGAAGGCAAGGTAGAGGCTAAAAAGTTACTGGACTCCTATAAGGGATTCAAAGCGGTCGTGCCAAGCAAGAGCGAAGAAAAACGTTTGGGACGAGAATTTGAAACAGTTAGTGGCTATTCGCTTTATCGAGCAGTTCAGACTGCCAAGGAAAAAGGGGAAGGGAAGATTTCTCTTGGAAAGTAAATTTGAATTTGCTAAAGAGCTTGTCAATAAGGCGGGTCAGTACATTCTTGACCATATGCAGGAAGACTTGTGTGTTGAAACCAAGTCCTCTCCAACAGATTTGGTGACCAGACTGGACAAGGAAGTTCAGGAACTCTTGGTTAGTGAGATTTTGTCTCGTTATCCTGAGGATAAGATTTGTGCTGAAGAAGGTTGTCTGCGAGCTTCGGTTCAAGAGGGCAAGGTTTGGGTCATTGATCCAATTGATGGGACCAATAATTTTGTCGCCCAGCAGGAAGATTTTGCTGTTATGGTGGCTTATTTTGAAAATGGTCAGGGACAGTTTGGTCTGATTTATGATGTGGTCAAAGGGGATTGTTACCACGGTGGTGGGGAATTTCCAGTTTGTCTAAATGATAAGCCCCTAGCTCCCTTTCAAGCAAAACCACTTGGAGATTTTCTCATTGCAGGAAATAGTGGTATGCTGGAAACCAACGAATGGGGTCTGGCTGATTTGAGTCGAGCTGTGCTTGGTGTTCGAGTCTATGGGAGTGCGGCCATTAGTTTTGCCAAGATTTTGTCAGGGCGTTTGTTGACCTATGTCACCTATCTGCAACCATGGGATTATGCTGCTGCTAGTATTTTAGGGGACAGTCTGGGCTATCGGGTTGTGACCCTTTTTGGTGAAGCTCCTGATTTTCAAACCAGACAGCCGGTCATGATGGTGCCTCTTGAGATGCTGGAGGAAATTCAGTCCTATATTTACGAAAGGAAAAGAACTTAAATGCAATTTCCAGAAGGATTTGTTGAAAAATATGAAGAGATACTAGGAGATGAGGCAAGAGATTTTCTTGCCTCTTTTGAGGAGGAAGCGGTTTCGGCCTTTCGGGTCAATCCTTTAAAAGAAGCGCCAGTTTCCTTTCCTGATGCCATTCCTCAAACTCCTTGGGGCCATTACGGGAAGGTGTCTGGGAAATCGCCTGAGCATGCTACTGGTTTGGTTTATTCGCAAGAACCTGCTGCCCAGATGGTGGCTCAGGTAGCCCAGCCCAGTCCTGGTATGAAGGTTTTGGACTTGGCAGCTGCACCGGGTGGAAAATCAACTCAATTAGTAGCCTATCTAGCAGGGGAGGGTCTCCTTGTTTCCAATGAAATTTCAAGCAAACGGGCTAAGATTTTAGTTGAAAACATGGAGCGCTTTGGAGCGACAAATGTTGTGGTGACCAATGAATCTGCTGACCGCTTGGCCAAGGTTTTTAAGGGCTATTTTGACCTCATTGTCCTTGATGCCCCTTGCTCTGGTGAAGGGATGTTTCGTAAGCAACCAGATGCTATGGACTATTGGAGCTTAGATTATCCGAGTCAATGTGCTAGCTTGCAAAGAGAAATTCTGGAAGATGCAGTAACCATGCTAGCTGAAGGTGGTCGCTTGGTTTATTCAACATGTACCTGGGCGCCTGAGGAAAACGAAGAGATTGTTAATTGGCTGCTGGAAGAGTATGATTTTGATTTGCTGCCAGTAGAGCATATCAATGGAATGGTAGCTGGAATTGACCTGCCAGAAACGGCTCGGATGTATCCTCATCATTTTAAGGGAGAGGGTCAGTTTGTCGCCCATTTGCAATTTAAAGGTGACAATCCAGCTCCTAAATGTAAGGCAAGTAAGAGTAATCTCAGCCGTGAACAAGTTGTCTTGTGGCAGGAATTTGCCCAAAAACATTTGAAGGTCAACCTAAGGGGAATCTTGCAGACTTTTGGTGACCAACTTTATCTCTTGCCAGAATTCTTGCCAGATTTAGGGAAACTCAAGATTGCTCGCAATGGACTGCATCTGGGCACTTTTAAGAAGAAACGCTTTGAGCCTAGTTTTGCTCTTGGTCTAGCCTTGAAAGCGAGTCAGGTCAAGCAGTCGGTTGAAATTGATCAAGAGGAATTTGTAAAGTATGTGGCTGGAGAAACTGTTCAGCTGGCGGAAAGTCTGCCAAATGGTTGGTACCAAGTTTTAGTTCAAGGAAATGGTTTGGGCTTTGGAAAGGTGACTGGAAATGTTTTGAAAAATTATTTTCCAAAAGGCCTCAGATTCAAGTGAAATGCTAGTCAAAGTAGCTTGTCTATGTTATAGTGGAAGTATGGATTTTTTTCAAATTGTCTTTCATTTTAAGTCAAAATTGGTGGAGACGGCAAGTGAGCAAATTTCTAGTAAAATTAAGCTATCAACTTCAGTTTGCTCTCAATTTTAAAAAAGAAAAACATAAATAAATAATTGAAAAAATTCACAGCATTCACCATTATTTTCAAGGAGAAAAACAGTGAAAAAAAGGAAAAAACTCGCTCTATCCCTTGCGGCTCTTTTGCTAGCAGGTTCTTTGGCGGGATGTGCTAGCTGGATTGATCGTGGAGAATCCATGACAGCTGTTGGCTCAACGGCTCTTCAACCTTTGGTCGAAGCTGCAGCAGATGAATTTGGTTCTATGCACGTTGGAAAAACAGTCAACGTCCAAGGTGGAGGATCTGGTACAGGTCTGTCTCAGGTTCAGTCTGGAGCCGTTGATGTAGGAAATTCAGACGTATTTGCTGAGGAAAAAGACGGTATCAACGCATCCGCTCTAGTGGATCACAAGGTTGCTGTAGCGGGCTTGGCAGTCATTGTAAATAAGGAAGTTGATGTTGAAAATCTGACAACTGAACAACTCCGTAGCATCTTCACAGGTCAAGTGACCAACTGGAAAGAAGTCGGTGGGAAAGACCTAGCCATTTCCATTATCAACCGCGCGGCAAGTTCTGGTTCACGTGCAACCTTTGATAGTGTTATCATGGATGGTCAATCTGCCGTGCAGAGTCAAGAACAGGATTCAAATGGGATGGTTAAAAACATTGTTTCCCAGACACCAGGAGCCATTTCTTATCTAGCCTTTGCCTATGTGGATGACTCAGTGAAACGTATGAAGTTGAATGGCTATGAGCCGATTGCAGAAAATGTTACAAGCAATAACTGGCCTTTGTGGTCTTATGAACACATGTACACCCTAGGTCAGCCAAACGAATTGGTGGCAGAATTCCTCAACTTTGTCCTCTCTGATGAAGCGCAAAGCGGAATCGTTAAGGGGATGGGCTATATTTCTGTTAAGGAAATGAAGGTTGAAAAAGATGCTGTAGGAACGGTGACAGCACTAGAAGGGAGTCAATAATGAATCAAGAAGAATTAGCTAAAAAATTACTTTCTCCCTCAAAGAACTCTCGTCTAGAGAAATTAGGAAAAGGCTTGACCTTTGCCTGCCTGTCTTTGATTGTCATCATTGTGGCCATGATTTTGATTTTCGTAGCCCAAAAAGGCTTGTCGACCTTCTTTGTCAATGGGGTCAACATCTTTGATTTTCTCTTTGGACAAACTTGGAATCCTTCAGGTAAACAATTTGGTGCCCTTCCCATGATTTTGGGTTCCTTTATTGTCACAATCCTATCAGCCCTTATCGCAACTCCTTTTGCCATTGGTGCAGCTGTCTTTATGACCGAGGTCTCACCAAAAGGTGCTAGAATCTTGCAGCCAGCTATTGAATTGCTAGTCGGGATTCCTTCAGTCGTGTATGGATTTATCGGTTTGCAGGTCGTAGTTCCCTTTGTCCGCAGTGTCTTTGGTGGAACTGGATTTGGGATTTTGTCAGGGATTTTCGTTCTCTTTGTCATGATTTTACCTACGGTAACCTTTATGACAACCGATAGCTTGCGTGCGGTGCCTCGTCACTACCGTGAAGCTAGTTTGGCTATGGGGGCCACTCGTTGGCAAACCATCTGGCGCGTGACCTTGAAGGCAGCGCGTTCAGGTATTTTTACAGCAGTGGTCTTTGGGATGGCGCGTGCCTTTGGAGAGGCTCTGGCCATTCAGATGGTGGTCGGAAACTCAGCCGTTGTCCCAACTTCATTGACAACACCTGCTGCGACCTTGACCTCTGTCTTGACCATGGGTATCGGAAATACCGTTATGGGTACAGTTGATAATAACGTACTTTGGTCACTGGCCTTAGTCTTGCTTTTGATGAGTTTGGCCTTCAACAGTGTGATTAAATTGATTACGAAAGAAAGAGGAAAGAAAAACTATGCACGCTAAGAAATTAGATAAAATTGCAACAGCTGTCCTCTACTCGATTGCAGGAATTATCGTTGCCATCTTGGCATCCTTAATTCTTTATATCTTGGTTCGTGGTTTGCCCCACATCTCTTGGTCTTTCTTGACTGGCAAATCCTCTTCTTACCAAGCAGGCGGAGGGATTGGAATTCAGCTTTATAATTCCTTCTTCCTTCTGGTTATTACCTTGATTATCTCTGTTCCCTTGTCTATGGGGGCTGGGATTTTCCTAGCTGAATATGCCAAAAAAGGTTCTGTGACCAATTTTGTCAGAACCTGTATTGAAATCTTGTCTTCACTGCCATCAGTGGTTGTAGGTCTCTTTGGTTACTTGATCTTTGTAGTTCAGTTTGAGTATGGATTTTCAATCATTTCAGGTGCCTTGGCCTTGACAGTCTTTAACTTACCTCAGATGACTCGAAATGTTGAGGACAGTTTGAAACATGTTCACCATACGCAACGTGAGGCCGGCTTGGCCCTTGGAATTTCTCGCTGGGAGACAGTGGTCCATGTGGTCATTCCAGAAGCCCTTCCAGGTATTGTGACTGGGGTCGTCTTGGCTTCTGGTCGTATCTTTGGTGAGGCAGCTGCTCTTATCTATACAGCAGGACAATCCGCTCCAGCACTTGACTGGTCTAACTGGAATATTCTCAGTGTGACCAGCCCAATCTCTATCTTCCGTCAAGCAGAAACCTTAGCTGTCCACATCTGGAAAGTAAATAGTGAAGGTACTATTCCTGATGGAACCATCGTATCAGCAGGTTCTGCCGCCGTGCTCCTTATCTTTATCCTCATCTTTAACTTTGGAGCCCGCAAACTCGGAAGCTACCTACATAAGAAATTAACCGCTGCCTAAAGGAGAAGCCATGTCAAAATATAATTGGGATGAAAAGCATATCATCACCTTTCCTGAAGAGAAAGTGGCCCTCTCTACTAAGGATTTACATGTTTACTACGGTAAAAATGAATCCATCAAGGGCATCGATATGCAATTTGAAAAAAATAAAATCACAGCCTTAATTGGCCCTTCTGGTTCAGGAAAATCAACCTACCTTCGCAGTCTCAACCGTATGAATGATACTATTGATATTGCCAAGGTAACAGGTCAAATTCTCTATCAAGGGATTGATGTCAACCGCCCAGAAATCAATGTTTATGAGATGCGCAAGCACATCGGAATGGTCTTCCAACGCCCAAATCCCTTTGCTAAGTCTATCTACCGCAATATCACTTTTGCCCATGAACGTGCAGGGGTTAAGGACAAGCAAGTCTTGGATGAAATTGTGGAAACCTCTCTTCGTCAGGCTGCTCTTTGGGACCAGGTCAAAGACGATTTGCACAAGTCGGCCTTGACCCTATCAGGTGGTCAGCAGCAACGTCTCTGTATCGCTCGCGCTATCTCTGTTAAACCAGATATCCTCTTGATGGATGAGCCGGCGTCTGCCTTGGATCCGATTGCGACAGCCCAGCTGGAAGAAACTATGTTGGAATTGAAGAAGGACTTTACCATCATCATCGTGACCCACAGTATGCAGCAGGCTGCGCGTGCTAGTGACTACACAGGATTTTTCTACTTGGGTGACTTGATCGAGTACGATAAGACCTCTAATATTTTCCAAAATGCCAAACTACAGTCAACCAATGACTACGTAACAGGACACTTTGGATAGAAAGGAAACAGTATGACAGAAGCGATTTTACAGGTGTCAGACCTGTCCGTTTACTACAATCAAAAAAAGGCCTTGAATAGTGTTTCCCTATCTTTCCACCCTAAGGAAATTACAGCCTTGATCGGTCCATCTGGATCAGGGAAGTCAACCCTTCTCAAGGCTATCAACCGCATGGGGGATCTCAATCCAGAGGTGACCACAACTGGTTCGGTGGTTTACAACGGCCACAATATCTACAGCCCGCGTACAGATACAGTTGAATTGCGTAAGGAAATCGGTATGGTTTTCCAACAACCAAACCCTTTCCCTATGTCTATCTACGAAAATGTTGTTTACGGGCTTCGTATCAATGGAGTGAAGGATAAGCAGGTTCTGGATGAAGCGGTAGAAAAAGCCCTACAACGAGCTTCTATCTGGGATGAGGTCAAGGATCGCCTGCATGATTCAGCTATCGGGCTTTCAGGTGGACAACAGCAACGTGTCTGTGTTGCCCGTGTCTTGGCAACAAGTCCTAAAATCATTCTCTTGGATGAACCGACTTCAGCCTTGGACCCTATCTCGGCTGGTAAGATTGAGGAAACCTTGTATGGTCTAAAAGATAGATATACCATGCTCTTGGTTACGCGTTCCATGCAACAAGCTTCTCGTATTTCTGACAAGACAGGATTTTTCCTAGATGGAGATTTAATCGAGTTTAACGATACCAAGAAGATGTTCCTAAACCCACAACACAAGGAAACAGAAGATTATATTTCAGGAAAATTTGGATAAGGAGATAAATGATGTTACGTTCTCAATTTGAAGAAGATTTGGAGAAATTGCACAACCAGTTCTATGCTATGGGACAAGAAGTGCTATCCCAAATCAATCGGACAGTGCGTGCCTTTGTTACGCATGACCGTGATTTGGCCAAGGAAGTTATCGAAGATGATGCAGAAGTAAACGAATACGAAGTGAAATTGGAGAAGAAATCATTTGAAATGATTGCCCTTCAACAACCGGTTTCTCAGGACTTGCGTACTGTTCTAACAGTCTTGAAGGCTGTATCAGACTTGGAACGTATGGGGGACCATGCTGTTTCCATTGCAAGAGCAGCCATTCGTATGAAGGGGGAGCAACGTATCCCAGCTGTTGAAGAAGAAATCAAGAGAATGGGTCGCGATGTCAAGAACTTCGTTGAAGCAGCCCTAGAACTCTATCTGAATGGTTCAGTAGACCAGGCCTATGAAGTAGCAGCAATGGATGAAAAAATCAACCATTACTTTGATAGCATTCGTGACTTGGCTACAGAAGAAATTAAGAAAAATCCAGATGCTATCGTTACAGGACGTGATTACTTCCAAGTGATTGCCTTCTTGGAACGTATTGGAGACTATGCCAAAAATATCTGTGAATGGGTTGTTTACTTTGAAACAGGTAAGATTGTCGAACTATAAAGTATTCAAAGGATAAAATTATTGTGAAAGCTTACTTTTTAATACAGTAAGCTTTCATTGTATAGATAGTTTACTTTGTCAGAGGTGAATAATGAACTACATACAGAATATCAGAAAAAAAGTTGGAAAAGATAAAATTATTTTAAATTTTACCTGTGGAATATTAAGTCAATCAGGAAAAATTTTATTACAAAAACGAGCAGATAAAGGAACGTGGGGATTACCAGGTGGTGCTCTTGAATTAGGAGAATCGGCTTTAGAAGCTTTAGTGCGAGAGTTTTATGAAGAAACAGGAGTCGAAGTGAGGGTGGAAAAACTCTTAAATGTTTATACAAAATATTCAGACAGTTATCCGAATGGTGATGAGGCTCAAGTTCTTACAATCTTGTATTTAGTTTCATCTGAAACTTCTATCTCTATAAATTTTTTTACAAGTGATGAAACTTTAGAATTAGGATTTTTTGATCATAGTGACATACAAAATATTGCAATTGTAAACCAGCAGCATCAAGATATGATAAATGATTTTTTTGAAAATAAGTTCCCAATAGATAGATAAACTAACCACTGTATTTCTATTTTTTAGTAAATATATTTTATGAAAATGTAAGAAAAACACTTGACAAGCAACTTGGATAGAGTTATAATTATACAAAATTAACAGAGAGGTCGTTTATTTATGAAATCGAAAAAATGGATATTTGTTTTATGTAGCTTTCTTGCAAGTTTCTTCTTAGTGGCTTGCCAGTCGGGTTCTAATGGTTCTCAGTCAGCTGTTGAGGCCATTAAGCAAAAGGGGAAATTAGTTGTGGCGACTAGTCCTGACTATGCACCTTTTGAATTCCAATCCTTAGTTGACGGGAAAAATCAGGTAGTCGGTGCGGATATTGATATGGCCCAAGCTATCGCTGATGAACTTGGGGTGAAATTGGAAATCTCAAGCATGAGTTTTGACAATGTTTTGACCAGTCTTCAAACTGGGAAGGCTGACCTAGCAGTTGCGGGAATTAGCGCTACTGATGAGAGAAAAGAAGTCTTTGATTTTTCAATCCCTTACTATGAAAACAAGATTAGTTTCTTGGTTCGTAAGTCTGATGTAGAAAAATACAAGGATTTAACTAGCCTTGAAAGTGCTAATATTGCAGCCCAAAAAGGGACTGTTCCAGAAGCTATGGTCAAGGAACAATTGCCAAAAGCTCAATTGACTTCCCTAACCAATATGGGTGAAGCTGTCAATGAATTGCAGGCTGGAAAAGTAGATGCTGTTCACATGGATGAGCCTGTTGCCCTTAGCTATGCTGCTAAAAACGCCGACTTAGCTGTCGCAACTGTCAGCTTGAAGATGAAGGACGGCGAAGCTAATGCAGTTGCCCTTAGAAAAAATAGTGCTGATTTAAAAGAAGTGGTGGACAAGGTCATCCAAAAACTCAAGGATGACGGTACCTACCAAAAATATCTTGAAAAAGCGGCAACCTTAACAGAAGTTGAAGAATAATACTCAATGAAAATCAAAGAGCAAACTAGGAAGCTAGCCGCAAGCTGTACTTGAGTACGGTAAGGCGACGCTGACGTGGTTTGAATTTGATTTTCGAAGAGTATAAGAAAAAAGCAGAGTTGGAAGTCAATCCAATTCTGCTTTTAAATAGTTTAAAACATTTTCCAGATTTTCTAAGGACACCTTAGCAAATTGATAAGGGCAGGCATCCAAGTATGCCTCTTCAAAGAAGTCCAATTTCAGTTGGCTGTGTTTGAGACTGGCGATTTTAGGATACTGTCTCAGGTCTAGCAATACACCATCGTGTAGGGGAAAATGAGGAAGGGGACAAGGTGTTTTAGCTAGTCTTTCCTCGATTTGTTTTTGGTAAGCTTCCTGATTGGATAAGCGAGTTAGCCGATTTTTCTCAAATAATTGACTGTCAATATAGAGTGACAGGGCCTTTTGCATGATGAGGTTGCTATCGTAATCTAGGATATTTTTGTAGGCCACAAAGGCTTCCTTGATAGCATTTGGAAGGATGAGTGCTGTTATCCGCAGGGCTGGAAAGAGGCTGGTTGAGAAGGACTTGATATAAATGACGCGCTCCTCTGTATCTAGATAGTGGAAGGTCTGGCCCTTTTTAGAGTCCAAATCCCCCAGATAGTCGTCCTCTACGATATAGACACCATACTTGGCAGCTAAGTCAAGAATAGCCCGTTTGTCCTGCTCTGAATAGGAATGTCCCAGAGGATAGTGAAAACGAGGAATGGTATAGAAAAACTTAATTTGTCCTGTTTTGAAGTGGCCTTCCAGTTCCTCCAAGTCAATTCCATCAATGCCTCGTTCAATCGTTTGATAGTCCAGACCTTGAGCAATCAAGAGGCGATTCATCCGATGGTAGGTCGGCTGTTCCACCAAGATTTCCTTGGCTTGGCTAGGAAAGGAAATTTGAGAAAGGATAAACAAGGCTTGTTGGGTTCCAGAAGTCAGTACCAGTTGGTCCGCCTTGCAGTAGAGAGCTTGGTCAAAGAGGAGTTTATGAATGGATTGTCTTAGGTCTTCTAAACCTTCTTGATTTTCATAGTAGTTGAAGAGGTAGTTTTCTCGGCCAATCAAGGTTTCATTGACACAGAGTCGGAAATCGTCATAGGCGCTGGCATGTTCGTCGGTAACCTCGATTTCTAGGTCCTGGTGTTGCCCTTGTTCTAGGACATAGTAGCCACTCTGGGGCTTGGCATAGAGATATTGTTCGTGCCGTAATTCCAGCAGGGCTCGTTGGACAGTATCCTTGCTACAGTTGAAGTCAAGGCTCAGTTGACGGATAGAAGGCAGGCGGCTTCCCGTCGGAAATCGTCCAGACTCGATACCATTTTTTAGATAGGAAACGACCTCTTGGTACTTGCTTTGTTTCTTCATTCCAGACCTCCCTTGATTTTGTTACATTGTACCCTTTTTTTTCTTTCTTGGCAATGTCTAGAGTATTTCTCTCGTTCACATCTAGGGGCAAATGTGGTATACTTAGGAGTAACATTTATAGAATAACAGACAAGAAAGTGAATGGATAAGAACGTGCAGGAACCAGTGAAATTATTTCAATACAATACCCTTGGAGCCTTGATGGCTGGCCTTTATGGTGGTACCATGACAGTAGGAGAATTGCTAGAGCATGGTGATCTTGGTTTGGGAACCTTGGATTCTATTGATGGGGAATTGATTGTCTTAGATGGCAAGGCTTATCAGGCCAAAGGATCAGGAGACCAGCCAGAAATTGTAGAGGTGTCACCAGATGCCCTCATTCCTTATGCTGCAGTGGTACCGCACCAGGCAGAGGTCATTTTCCGCCAGCGGTTTGAGATGACAGACAAGGAATTGGAAGAACGAATCGAGTCTTATTATGATGGGGAAAATCTTTTCCGCTCTATCAAGATTCGTGGGGAATTTTCGCATATGCATGTGCGCATGATTCCCAAGTCGACACCAGATACCAAGTTTGCTGAGGTCGCAACCCATCAACCGGAATATAGTCGTGACAATGTCGCAGGAACCATCGTTGGTTTCTGGACGCCAGAGATTTTTCATGGAGTTAGTGTGGCAGGCTACCATCTGCACTTCATCTCAGATGACTTGACCTTCGGTGGGCATGTCATGGATTTTGTCATAAAAGAAGGAATCATCGAAGTGGGGGCAGTTGACCAATTAGACCAACGTTTCCCAGTTCAAGACCGCCAATACTTGTTTGCCAAGTTCAATGTTGATGAGATGAAAAAAGATATTGAAAAGGCAGAATAGGAGAAGAAAATGAACATTCATATCATTATTACCATTGTGTTTTTGCTGACTTTTCTAATAGGGAGCATTTGGTATGCCAAAAAGAAATACCAGATTAATCTAGCTGTCTTGGGCTTGGGGGCTGTTGCCTTCTTTGTCTCTTCACAGATTTTGGAAAAACTGGTGCATATCTTGGTTTTACATCCTCAAAAAGACGGTAGTATTGCCCTCTTGCAAGACCATCCGCTTGTCTATATCATCTATGGCTTAGCCATGGCATCATTTTTTGAGGAAACTGCTCGTCTTATTTTCTTCAAATGGTTGGAGAAAAAGAGAAGTTTGGAAAAGGCAGATGCCTTGGCTTATGGATTGGGGCATGGTGGTTTGGAGTTGATTTTCCTAGGTCTTACTAGTTTGATTAATCTCTACATCGTTCTCTCAGCAGTTCAAACGCAAAATCCACAAGTTATGCAATTGCTGTCTGAAAATATGTTGAAAACTATTCAGTCGCTATCAGTCTGGCAGATTTATTTGCTTGGTTTTGAGAGAATCTTGGCGCTAGGATTCCAATTGCTTTTGACAGTTTGGGTTTACCAAGCTGTTCGCCAGAAGAAATGGATTTATCTCCTAGCGGCCTATGGACTACATGCCTTCTTTGACATGGCACCATCTCTAGCTCAAGTAGGATGGATTACAAGTCCAGTCTTGGTTGAAGTTATTCTACTAGTTGAACTGATCCTGGTTGCCTATGGAACAAAGGCAATCTTTTGCAAAAAATCATAAGAAAAAGGGGGAAACCTCTTTTTTTGTTTAAAATAAGCCCAAGATTTTTTTAGGGTCGTCAAATGGTCTTAAAAATGGTATAATGGAATGAATTTTGTAAAAGGAAGAGTGTCATGTCAGTAAAAGAAAACATGCTTGAAATCTTAGAAGGGATTGATATCCGTTTCAAGGAACCCTTGCATAGCTATAGTTATACAAAAGTAGGTGGAGAGGCTGATTATCTGGTCTTTCCACGAAATCATTTTGAGTTGGCTCGCGTTGTCAAATTTGCCAATCAAGCAGATATCCCTTGGATGGTTCTTGGAAATGCTAGCAACATCATCGTTCGTGATGGTGGGATTCGTGGATTTGTCATCTTGTGTGACAAGCTCAATAATGTTTCCGTTGATGGCTATACCATTGAAGCTGAAGCTGGTGCTAACCTGATTGAAACAACTCGCATTGCCCTTCGTCATAGTTTGACTGGCTTTGAGTTTGCTTGTGGTATTCCTGGAAGTGTCGGTGGTGCTGTCTTTATGAATGCGGGTGCCTATGGTGGCGAGATTTCCCATATCTTACAGTCTTGTAAGGTCTTGACCAAGGATGGAGAAATCGAGACCCTGTCTGCCCAGGACTTGGCTTTCGGGTATCGCCATTCAGCCATTCAGGAGTCTGGTGCAGTTGTCTTGTCAGCTAAATTTTCCCTTGCTCCAGGAAACCATCAGGTTATCAAGCAAGAAATGGATCGCTTGACGCATCTACGTGAACTCAAGCAACCTTTAGAATATCCATCTTGTGGTTCGGTCTTTAAGCGTCCAGTAGGGCATTTTGCAGGTCAATTAATTTCAGAAGCTGGCTTGAAAGGCTATCGTATTGGTGGAGTAGAAGTCTCAGAAAAACACGCAGGTTTTATGATTAATGTTGCTGACGGAACGGCTAAAGACTACGAGGACTTGATTGAGTCTGTGATTGAAAAAGTCAAGGAACACTCAGGTGTCACCCTTGAGAGGGAAGTCCGTATTTTAGGTGAAAGCAAGTAGGAAGTTTTAGTTAAAAAGCTGCTGCTATGTCATGGAAAGGGGGTGAAAGCCTATCGTCAGTGCAGAAGAATGTAGGCAGTTCAATCTCCTACACGAGGTAGTAGTGGCCTGACAGAGCCCTGATCTGTTAATCTATGAAAAAGAAGGAATAAATGACAATTGAAAAAACCAATTATTGAATTCAAAAACGTCTCTAAAGTTTTTGAAGACAGCAACACCAAGGTTCTCAAAGATATCAACTTTGAGTTGGAAGAAGGGAAGTTCTATACTCTTCTAGGCGCGTCTGGTTCAGGGAAATCAACTATCCTTAACATCATTGCAGGTTTACTGGATGCGACGACAGGAGATATTTTGCTGGATGGTGTCCGTATCAATGACATCCCAACCAACAAGCGTGACGTCCATACGGTTTTCCAATCCTATGCCTTGTTTCCACATATGAATGTGTTTGAAAATGTTGCTTTTCCGCTCCGCTTGCGCAAGATTGACAAGAAAGAAATCGAGCAACGTGTTACTGAAGTTCTCAAGATGGTTCAGTTGGAAGGTTACGAAAAACGTTCCATTCGTAAACTCTCTGGAGGACAACGTCAGCGTGTGGCTATTGCCCGTGCCATCATCAACCAACCCCGTGTGGTCTTGCTAGACGAGCCTTTATCAGCGCTGGACTTGAAATTGAGAACAGACATGCAGTATGAACTGCGTGAACTGCAACAACGATTGGGCATTACCTTTGTCTTTGTCACTCACGATCAGGAAGAAGCACTTGCCATGAGTGACTGGATTTTCGTTATGAATGATGGCGAGATTGTCCAGTCTGGAACACCAGTAGATATCTACGATGAGCCGATTAACCACTTTGTTGCCACCTTTATCGGTGAGTCAAATATCTTGCCAGGTACCATGATTGAGGACTACTTGGTTGAGTTTAACGGCAAACGCTTTGAAGCGGTCGATGGGGGGATGAAGCCAAATGAGCCAGTCGAAGTCGTGATTCGTCCAGAAGACTTGCGCATTACCCTTCCTGAAGAAGGCAAGCTCCAAGTTAAGGTCGATACCCAGCTCTTCCGTGGGGTTCACTATGAAATTATCGCCTATGACGAACTTGGAAATGAATGGATGATCCACTCGACTCGTAAGGCCATCGTGGGTGAGGAAATCGGTCTGGACTTTGAACCAGAAGACATCCACATCATGCGCCTCAATGAAACAGAAGAAGAGTTCGATGCTCGTATCGAAGAATACGTGGAAATCGAAGAGCAAGAAGCAGGTCTGATCAATGCAATCGAGGAGGAAAGAGATGAAGAAAACAAGCTCTAAACTCTTTGTAGTGCCCTACATGCTTTGGATTGCCCTCTTTGTATTGGCACCCTTGGTCTTGATTTTCGGTCAATCCTTTTTCAATATTGAAGGCCAGTTCAGTTTAGAAAATTATAAGTCCTACTTTGCGTCACAAAACTTGACCTACCTCAAAATGAGTTTCAACTCTGTACTCTATGCAGGAATTGTGACCTTTGTGACCTTGCTTATCAGCTATCCAACAGCCCTCTTTTTGACCCGTCTCAAGCACCGTCAACTCTGGCTCATGCTGATTATCCTGCCGACTTGGATCAATTTGCTCCTCAAAGCTTATGCCTTTATCGGGATTTTTGGTCAAAATGGCTCTATTAACCAATTTTTGGAATTCATCGGAATCGGTTCACAGCAGTTGCTCTTTACCGATTTCTCCTTTATCTTTGTCGCAAGCTACATCGAGCTTCCTTTTATGATTTTGCCGATTTTCAATGTCTTGGATGATATGGATAATAACCTCATCAATGCCAGCTACGACCTCGGTGCGACCAAGTGGGAGACCTTCCGCCATGTCATCTTCCCTCTATCTATGAATGGGGTGCGAAGTGGGGTTCAGTCGGTCTTTATTCCAAGCTTAAGTCTCTTCATGCTGACCCGTTTGATTGGTGGGAACCGCGTTATCACCTTGGGGACAGCCATTGAGCAGAACTTCCTGACCAATGACAACTACGGTATGGGTTCAACCATCGGTGTAATTCTCATCCTGACCATGTTTATCACCATGTGGGTGACCAAGGAAAGGAGAGAACGATGAAAAAATTTGCTAATCTATATCTGGGACTGGTCTTTCTTGTCCTCTACCTGCCAATATTTTACTTGATTGGCTATGCCTTTAATGCAGGCAACGACATGAATAGCTTTACAGGCTTTAGTTTGAGTCATTTTAAAACCATGTTTGGCGATGGTCGCCTTATGTTAATTGTGACCCAGACCTTTTTCTTGGCCTTTCTGTCAGCATTGATAGCGACGATTATCGGGACTTTTGGAGCTATTTACATTTACCAGTCTCGTAAGAAATACCAAGAAGCCTTTCTTTCACTTAATAATATCCTTATGGTTGCGCCTGATGTTATGATTGGTGCCAGCTTCTTGATTCTCTTTACTCAACTCAAATTTTCACTTGGCTTTTTGACAGTTCTTTCTAGTCATGTGGCCTTTTCGATTCCTATCGTGGTCTTGATGGTCTTGCCTCGTCTTAAGGAAATGAACGGTGACATGATTCATGCGGCCTATGACCTAGGTGCTAGTCAGTTTCAGATGTTCAAGGAAATCATGCTTCCTTACCTGACTCCGTCTATCATTGCAGGTTATTTCATGGCCTTCACCTATTCGCTAGATGACTTTGCCGTGACCTTCTTTGTAACGGGAAATGGCTTTTCAACCCTATCAGTCGAGATTTACTCTCGTGCTCGTAAGGGGATTTCGCTAGAAATCAATGCCCTGTCTGCCCTTGTCTTTCTCTTTAGTATTATCCTAGTGGTTGGATATTACTTTATCTCACGTGAGAAGGAGGAGCAAGCATGAAAAAACTCTATTCATTTTTAGCGGGAATTGCAGCCATTATCCTTGTCTTATGGGGAATTGCGACTCATCTCGATAGTAAAATCAATAGTCGAGATAGTCAAAAACTGGTCATTTACAACTGGGGTGATTATATCGATCCTGAACTCTTGGAGCAATTCACAGAAGAAACAGGAATCCAAGTCCAGTACGAGACCTTTGATTCCAACGAAGCCATGTATACCAAGATCAAGCAGGGTGGAACGACCTACGATATTGCCATTCCTAGTGAATACATGATTAACAAGATGAAGGATGAAGACCTCTTGGTCCCGCTTGACTATTCAAAACTTGAAGGTCTTGAAAATATCGGACCAGAGTTCCTCAACCAGTCCTTTGACCCAGGCAATAAATTCTCCATCCCTTACTTCTGGGGAACCTTAGGAATTGTCTACAATGAAACCATGGTAGATGAGGCTCCTGAGCATTGGGACGACCTCTGGAAACCAGAGTATAAGAACTCTATCATGCTCTTTGATGGGTCGCGTGAGGTATTGGGACTGGGGCTCAACTCCCTCGGCTACAGCCTCAACTCCAAGGATACCCAGCAGTTGGAAGAAACAGTAGATAAGCTCTATAAATTGACTCCAAATATCAAGGCTATTGTGGCGGATGAGATGAAGGGCTATATGATTCAGAACAACGCTGCTATCGGTGTGACCTTCTCAGGTGAAGCCAGCCAAATGCTAGAAAAAAATGAAAATCTACGCTATGTAGTACCGACTGAGGCCAGCAACCTTTGGTTTGACAATATGGTCATTCCCAAAACAGTCAAAAACCAAGACGCAGCCTATGCCTTTATCAACTTTATGTTGAAACCCGAAAATGCTCTTAAAAATGCGGAGTATGTCGGCTATTCAACACCAAACCTACCAGCTAAGGAACTACTCCCAGAGGAGAAAAAAGAAGACAAGGCCTTCTATCCAGATGCTGAAACCATGAAACACCTAGAAGTTTATGAGAAATTTGACCATAAATGGACAGGAAAATATAGCGACCTCTTCCTACAGTTTAAAATGTATCGGAAGTAGGAGTTAGCAGTCACGAAACGAATCAGTCAAGCTGGTTCGTTTTTTAGAAAAAATAGAAATCATGGTATAATAGTTTTAGGGTGAGAGTTATTAGTATTGTTTACAGCATCTCTGAAAATTTAATTCCAAAGGAGTTCAAAATGAGTCAGACTACGCAAATGCATATATATATATATATAACCTAATAAAAAAATGCAAAAAATATAGATTGAAACCTACTGAAAATCCAGTAGGCTTTTTGCGTTTCTTGGAGGTATCTAATGGCTAAAAAGTTATTAAATATCACTGAGATTGAGGATAGAACCAAGGTTTTAGTAGAGAATCTTAATAAATCGACATTCATTATTGATTTTGTTTCATTGTTTGACATTACTAAAACGACCATAACAAGAGCAAGTAAAGTGGCATCTGATGATTTTATAATAAAAAACAGATTGTATTTTCGTAAAGTTGAAAATCAGCCATTACTTGCTCTGACTGAGATTGATAAAGAGTTGGATGGTCAGGTTCGTAAATCTCGATTTATTATTACAACAGATTTTCAAGAATTATATGCAAAGGATACACAGACAGGACTGACTCTAGCAATTTCTTTTAATGATTTACCAGCCCATTGTGATTTCTTCTTACCTTGGAATGGTATTGAAAAGATTGATTATGATAAGGAAAACCCTGCTGATGTAAAAGCGGCAGAGCGTTTCACCAAACTTTATGATGAACTAATTTCTATCAATCCTGAACTTGCCATTACTGAAACTGACGGTAAATCATTTAATCTATTTTTGATTCGTGTTCTTTTTCTACTATTTGCAGAAGACACAAGTATCATCTCCAAGGGAGCTTTCTCAAATGTTATTAAGATGAGGACATCTGAAGATGGTTCTGACTTGAATGAGTGTGTTAGAAAACTATTTACTGTTTTAGATATGCCTGAATTTAGTCGTCAGGATTTGGAGTCGTGGTTATCAGATTTTCCCTATGTAAATGGTAAGCTTTTTTCAGAGCCACATCATGACCTTATTTTCAATAAAAGAACTCGTCAATTACTCATTGAAGCAGGGGAATTGCTAAACTGGAATGAAATCAATCCAGATATTTTGGGATCAATGATTCAAACGGTGGCAAATGCAGAAGCAAGATCAACATCGGGTATGCACTATACTAGCGTGCCTAATATTATGAAGGTCATCAAACCACTATTTTTAGATAATTTACGAGCAGCATTTACGGAATTAGAAGAACGAGCTGATTACTATATAGGAGGTGGTGATTTTAGAGAGGAACATCGTCGCAAGGAATTGCGACAAATCTTACCTAAGTTAGAAGAGTTACTCACTCGTATGGCCTCCATCAAGTTTTTAGATCCTGCCTGTGGTTCTGGAAATTTCCTCATCATTACCTATAAAGAACTTCGTCGTTTAGAGATTAATATCTTAGTCAAACAGCGTGAAATTCGTGATTCCTTGAATGAAAAAGCCGTTTATCAAGGAGAATTGATTGCTGATGCATCTAAGATTTCTCTATCCCAGTTTTCAGGAATTGAATTGGATGATTTCGCTCATGAAGTAGCAAGGCTATCCTTGTATATAGCGGAACACCAGATGAATGTGGAGATGGAAGAAGCACTTGCTGATGTCCATCCAAGGCTACTCCCCTTAAGAGAAGCTGGGAATATCGTTTGTGAGAATGCCCTAAGAATTGACTGGGAAACTGTTTTGAATGCTAAGGAAGATGACGAAGTTTATATATTTGGGAATCCGCCGTATATAGGGGCAAGCTTGCAGACCCAAGAACAAAAGAATGATTTGCGATTAGTAACAAATGATTTACCAAAAACTGGGAAAATGGATTATATTGCAGGCTGGTTTTTTAAAGGAGCACAATTATTAGATAATTCATGCCGAAAATTAGCTTTTGTTACTACGAATTCGATTTTTCAAGGTGAACAGGTATCGATTATTTGGAAATCAATTTTAAAAAATATTGATATTATATACGCTTACACATCTTTTAAGTGGGGGAATAGTGCAAAATATAATGCAGGAGTGACAGTATCAATTGTCGGTATGTGTAAGAGTAATATTGTGGAAGATAAATATATATATGACGATAAATTATCTAGAAGGAGAGCTACTAATATAAATCCTTATTTGACTGATGGGAGCAATATATTTGTAGAAAATACTAGAGAACCTATTAATTTGTTACCTAGAATGTCTAGAGGAAATGGTCCTTATGATGGTGGTGGTTTACTTTTTACGTTGTCTGAATATAGTGAGACTATACAAAAGTATCCGGAAATCACCCATATATTTAAAAAATTTAAGAGTGGCGAAGAAATGATTAAAGGAACTTATCGTTATGCTTTATGGCTTGAGGAAAATGAATATCAAAAATTTAAGGATAATAGTATTATTTCTGAGAGAATAGAGCGAGTAAGAACTTTTAGACAAAATGCGAAATCAAAGTCAACAAAAGAGCTAGCAGATTATCCTTGGAGGTTCGGTGAACTGAAAGAATTATCATCTCAAGTAATATTAATACCTCGTGTTTCATCTGAGACCAGAGAATATGTACCTATGGATTTTGTTATGGGGAAAGATATGATTATTTCTGATGCAGTGATTACAATCAACAATGCTCCTATCTGGCTTCTTGGTATCTTAGAATCCAAAATGCATATGGTTTGGCTTCGTTCAATTGGTGGTAAATTAAAGACAGATTATCGTTATTCAGCTGGACTGGTCTATAATACATTCCCAATTCCAGAACTTTCGGAAGCTCGGAAAAATATGCTTGAAGAAGCTGTTTTTGAAATGCTAGATGTTAGAGAAGAAGAAGGTGGAACTTTGGCTGAATTGTACGGTGGTGCCAATAAACCGATGAACGAATGTCTTCGTCAAGCACATGAAAAAATTGATGGTATCGTAGAACGTGCCTACCAGCAAAAACCTTTTGAATCAGATGAAGAAAGGCTCAGTGTCTTATTGAACCTGTATAAAGAAATGACAGAAAAGGAAGCGAAATGACCTCAAATATATTTGAAATCAATTACAATGGTACAGGTGCTAGTCAATCAAATAATGCACTTGGCATGCGTGAAATGCAGGAGCGGGTATATGCTAAGAGAACTTCTCAACACTTATTGATTAAGGCGCCTCCTGCCTCTGGTAAGTCGAGGGCTCTGATGTTTATTGCTCTTGATAAACTACATGCACAAGGTTTGAAAAAAGCTATTATAGCTGTTCCAGAAAGATCTATCGGAAAATCATTTCGTTCAACAAAATTGACAGAATATGGTTTTTACTGGGATTGGGAAGTTCTTTCCAAAAATAATTTGACTGAACAAGGAATCAGTAAAAGTAAGGTAAAACAGTTTGTAGACTTTATGCATTCAGAGTCACCTGATGATAGAGTTTTAATCTGTACGCATGCGACCTTGCGTTTTGCCTTTGAACAGCTGGCTGATAGTGATTTTAATGATGTTCTTTTAGCTATCGATGAATTTCATCATGTATCTCAAGATGATAATTCAGTTTTAGGGAATGCCTTGAGAAACATATTAGCCAATTCAACAGCCCATGTAGTGGCTATGACAGGGTCTTATTTCCGCGGAGATTCTGTACCTATTTTGGCACCTGAAGATGAGCAAAAATTTGATAAGGTATCCTATACTTATTATGAACAGTTGGAGGGGTACAAATATCTGAAAAGTTTTGCCATGGGTTATAACTTTTATCGTGGTCGTTACACGGATGCTTTGCACGAAGTACTGGACACAAGCAAGAAAACCATTATACATATTCCCAATGTAAACTCAGGTGAGTCAACCAAGGATAAGTATGATGAAGTTGACCGAATTTTAGACGAACTGGGGCAAGCTGTTCCAGATCCTAAGACTGGATTATGGTTAGTTACTGAGGAAACAGGTCGTGTATTGAAGGTTGCTGACCTTGTCACAGAAGAAGGGCGTGAAAAAGTACAGGATTATCTAAACAAGATGACCAGTTTAGATGATCTCGATATCATTATCGCACTTGGTATGGCTAAAGAAGGTTTTGACTGGCCTTATGCTGAGTATGCTTTAACGATTGGTTATCGTCAGTCGCTAACAGAAATTGTTCAGATTATAGGTCGAGTAACACGAGATAGTTCCAATAAATCGCATGCTCAATTTACCAATCTTATTTCCCAACCAGATGCTCAAGATGATGAAGTTTTCTTTGCTGTGAATAATGTTATGAAGGCTATTACAGCTAGTCTATTGATGGAGTCTGTTTTAGCACCAGATTTCAAGTTCAAACGAAAAGACCGAGAAGACCAGAAATCTTCTGGTGCCGAAATGTTTGTGAAAGGCTTAAAAGAGCCTAGTACTCAAAGAACCAAGGATATCATAGAAAATGATTTGAATGACTTACGTGCTAGTATATTACAAGAACCGCGTATCCAAACTGCAATTGCTGCGGGAACGGATGCAGAAGTCATTAATAAGCAGATGATTCCAGCCATCATTAAACAAATCTATCCTGACTTAAGTGGGGCTGAAGTTGAAGAAGTTCGTCAGCAGTTTATTAGTCAATCGGTAGTTCAATCAGCTGAACGGAAAGAGGGAGTAGGTCAAACAGACTTTCTAAAAATGGCAGATAAATTTGTGAATATTGATGAGTTGTCTATTGATTTGATTGATCAGATTAATCCTTTCCAGAGAGCTTACGAAGTTATATCACGTGAAATTGATGCTCCGACTTTGCGTCTAATACAAGATTATATGGATGGTCAGAAGATGGAGTTTTCTGAAGAAGAACTGTTAATTCTTTATCCTCAAATTAAGCAATTTTTGAAAGAAAATGGTCGTTATCCAGATAAATCAAGTAACGATAAGTACGAACAGAGACTTGCTTATGCTTTGTTACAATTGTCTCAGATGAAGCTGAAGATGGAGAGCGGTAATGAATGATTTCAAAAACTTAAATGACATTTTTAATGATTCTGATTTTGAACATTTAATAGCTCCTTTAAAACCTATGAAAAAAATAGTTATAGATCACGAAGTGGAGAAATTTTTAGAAATCATAGATTGGGTGAGAGAAAATAATGGGCAAGAGCCACAAAAGTCTAGAAATATTAAAGAACGCAGTTTATTTTCTCGATTGAATGGTATTAGAAAATCTCCTGATAGCATCCGAAAGTTAGAACCTTATGATGAATTTGGGCTACTAAAAATAGATATAGTTGAGTCCGAGCCCCCTATTTCAAGTCCTGCTAGTTTAACAGATATTTTATCAGATGAATTGTTTGAGTCAGTGAATAGTGCTGAGAAATCTTTATTTGATGTCTCACGTTATAAACGAACGATTCAAGCGCGGGATAAAACACGAACACGTAAACGGATGGGAAATTTTGAAGATTATCAGGGATTATTTACTCGTGTTCATGATGAAATTAGTGAAGGTCGTCGTCAAGTCAGAAAGTCTGATGTGATAAAAGAAAAAGAAATTAAACCTGATATGTTCTATGTGGATAATGGAGTAATGGTTTATGTTGTTTCTAAAGGAGAAGACTTCACTGATAAGAATGGTTATACTAATGCTGAACTTCATCTCGTATATGAAAATGGTACAGAAAATAAGAAGGCCTTACTCCGCTCTTTTGTATCTAATCTGCACGATAGAACGCGCCATGGACGAATGGTAACAGAATTGATAGAAGATGTGATGACTGGTATCAGTCCAAGCGAACGAATTACAACTGGATATATCTATGTAGTAAAATCCTTGAGTAGCCATCCTCAAATTGCCAACATCCGTAATCTCTATAAAATCGGTTTTACACAGGATCGAATTGAAAAACGGTTAGCAAATGCAGAAAGAGAAGGAACCTATCTTTATGCTCCTGTCCGTTTAGTAGCTAGTTTTGAGGTTCAAAATTTCAGCGCTCGAAAATTAGAAACGACTCTTCATCATTATTTTGCAGACAAGCAGTTAGATATGGAATTAATAGCACCAAATGGAGAGAGCTTTGTCCCTAAAGAATGGTTTCTAGTATCGCTAGATGAGATCCAAGAAGTGATTGAAAAAGTTAGCTTAATGATCTAGTGGGATAAGGGAGTATTTTTCCCCCTTTGGATTTAAGAAAACACAAAACAGAAAGAAAAGGAATATACTAACATGGAAAACAATAATACAAATTATAAAATCTTTAAATTCTTGGGAATTGCTGTGGTGCTGTTTTATGCTTTTATCTTTATTGGTAGTAGTTTTTCTACTGCTGGGGTAAAAGATGCACCACAAATTGAGTATAAAAGCGACTATATGAACCAGAAAGTGGAACTGAAAGACGCTGAGGTATTGGGCAAGTTTTGGAATGATGAAGGGCACTATCTCGTAGTGTATGACGAAGACACAAAATCCCCAAAATTGTTCAAGATAAGCTACTCTGAGTGGAATCTTATCAGTATAGGGGGTACATACTAAACAGCGCTGGAGGGCTATGCTAGATAGAAAGGTTTTAGAAATAAATTAAATATTACTACTTACATTTCGAAACTAGTAGTTAAATTTTTAAAAGGTCTTCACTCCTACCTCACTACTATTAGTTAAGATGATTTCCAGTTGACGCAAGCTTAAAAAAACGATATAATAAGAAAGTTGAGATTTGATTTTCAGTTGTCTTAGTCCAGAGAAATGGCGGTGCTGCGAGCCATCTAAGCTAGAAAGTCATGCTACTCAATCATACAATTGCATAAGAATAAGAGAATGACAAGTTCATTGAATGAAGGTGGTACCGCGGTTTTTCGCCCTTCGTGATATGAGCTTGTCTTTTAATTTTTGGAGGTGTTGATGAAAACATTTCTTGTCAAACAAAAGTTTCGTCTTGGAGGCGAACGCTTCGCTATCAAGGATGACAGGGGAGAAATCGCCTATCAGGTAGAGGGATCATTTTTTTAAGATTCCCAAAACTTTTACCATCTATGATGCGACTGGTGAACAAGTTAGTCAGATCAGTAAAGAAATCTTGACCTTGCTTCCTCGTTTTGAGATTCAGCTTCGGGATGGCTCGAGTTTTGTCATTCGCAAGAAGTTGACCTTCTGGCGAGATAAGTATGAGTTTGATAATCTGGGGCTTCGTATCGAGGGCAATATCTGGGATTTGGATTTCAAATTGCTGGATGATCGCGATCAGCTGATTGCGGAAATCAAGAAAGAACTCTTCCATCTGACATCTACCTATAGCGTAACGGTTCTTGAGGACGCTTATGCAGACCTAGTCATTTCCCTCTGTGTCGCGATTGACTATGTGGAAATGCTGGAAAGCCAATCACATTAAACAAGTAAATAAGGAGACAATATGAAACAACTATCTAGTGCACAAGTACGCCAAATGTGGCTTGATTTCTGGGCGGCCAAAGGTCACTCAGTAGAACCATCAGTGAGCTTGGTTCCTGTAAATGACCCTACACTTTTGTGGATCAACTCTGGGGTAGCAACCCTTAAGAAATACTTTGACGGGACCATTATCCCTGAAAATCCACGTATTACCAATGCCCAAAAGGCTATCCGTACCAACGACATCGAAAACGTAGGGAAGACTGCGCGTCACCATACCATGTTTGAAATGTTGGGGAACTTCTCAATCGGAGATTACTTCCGTGACGAAGCCATCACTTGGGCTTATGAGCTTTTGACCAGCCCAGAATGGTTTGACTTCCCAGCTGAGAAACTTTACATGACCTACTATCCAGATGATAAAGATTCATACAACCGCTGGATTGAAGTGGGAGTGGATCCAAGTCACTTGATTCCAATCGAGGACAACTTTTGGGAAATCGGTGCGGGACCTTCTGGACCGGACACAGAGATTTTCTTTGACCGTGGAGAAGCTTTTGACCCAGAAAATATCGGTCTTCGCCTTCTTGCAGAAGATATCGAAAACGACCGTTATATCGAAATCTGGAACATCGTTTTGTCACAATTTAACGCAGACCCTTCCGTTCCTCGTAGCGAATACAAGGAATTGCCACACAAGAATATTGATACGGGCGCTGGTTTGGAGCGTTTGGTGGCCGTTATCCAAGGGGCTAAGACCAACTTTGAAACGGACCTCTTCATGCCGATCATCCGTGAAGTGGAGAAATTGTCTGGTAAGGTTTATGACCAAGATGGCGATAACATGAGCTTTAAGGTTATCGCTGACCACATCCGTTCACTTTCATTTGCTATCGGTGATGGTGCCCTTCCAGGAAATGAAGGTCGTGGTTATGTCCTTCGTCGTTTGCTCCGTCGTGCTTCTATGCATGGTCAAAAATTGGGTATCAACGAGCCTTTCCTTTACAAACTCGTTCCAACCGTTGGAAAAATCATGGAAAGCTACTACCCAGAAGTGCTTGAAAAACGTGACTTTATCGAAAAAATCGTTAAGAGCGAAGAAGAATCATTTGCCCGTACCCTTCACTCAGGTCAACACTTTGCCCAAGGCATTGTAGCTGACTTGAAAGAAAAAGGTCAATCTGTCATTGCTGGTTCAGATGTATTTAAACTTTACGACACTTATGGATTCCCAGTTGAATTGACTGAAGAAATCGCTGAAGAAGCTGGGATGACTGTAGACCGTGAAGGATTTGAAGCAGCCATGAAAGAACAGCAAGAACGCGCGCGTGCCTCAGCTGTCAAGGGTGGCTCAATGGGGATGCAAAATGAAACCCTTCAAAACATCACTGTAGAAAGTGTCTTCAACTACAATGCTAGCCAATTGCCTTCTAAGTTGGTGGCTATCGTAGCGGATAATGCAGAAGTAGAAGCTGTAGCAGAAGGAATTGCCTCTCTTATCTTTGCAGAAACACCATTCTACGCTGAAATGGGTGGACAGGTCGCTGACCACGGACAAATCTTGGATGAGTCAGGTAAGGTCGTGGCTACTGTGACCAATGTTCAAAAAGCACCAAACGGACAAGCACTTCACACGGTTGAAGTTCTTGCACCTCTTGCCTTGAACCAAGAATATACCTTGGCAATTGATACAAATCGTCGTCACCGTGTTATGAAAAACCACACTGCGACTCACTTGCTTCACGCTGCCCTTCATAATATCCTTGGAAACCATGCAACACAAGCAGGATCTCTTAACGAAGTCGAATTCCTTCGCTTTGACTTTACTCATTTCCAAGCTGTGACTGCTGAAGAATTGCGTGCCATTGAACAGCAAGTCAACGAGAAAATCTGGGAAGCTCTTGAAGTTAAGACAGTTGAAACGGATATTGATACTGCTAAAGAAATGGGAGCTATGGCTCTCTTTGGTGAGAAATACGGCAAGGAAGTTCGTGTTGTTACTATCGGTGACTACTCTATCGAGCTTTGTGGTGGTACCCACGTTGGCAACACTTCTGAGATTGGACTCTTCAAGATTGTCAAAGAAGAAGGTATCGGATCAGGAACTCGCCGTATTTTAGCAGTGACTGGTAAGGAAGCTTTTGAAGCCTACCGCGAACAAGAAGATGCTCTTAAAGCTGTCGCAGCAACCTTGAAAGCACCTCAAGTCAAGGAAGTACCTCACAAGGTGGAAGGACTCCAAGAACAACTTCGTCAACTTCAAAAAGAAAATGCTGAGTTGAAAGAAAAAGCCGCAGCAGCTGCCGCAGGTGATATCTTCAAGGATGTTAAGGAAGTCAACGGTCACCGTTACATTGCTAGTCAAGTGTCTGTATCAGATGCAGGTGCCCTTCGTACCTTTGCAGATAACTGGAAACAAAAAGACTACTCTGATGTGCTTGTCCTAGTTGCAGCTATTGGTGACAAGGTCAATGTCCTTGTCGCAAGCAAGACAAAAGACCTTCATGCAGGAAACCTTGTCAAAGAATTGGCACCAATCGTCGATGGACGTGGTGGTGGTAAACCAGACATGGCCATGGCAGGAGGAAGCAACCAAGCTAAGATCCAAGAATTGTTGGATGCCGTAGCAGGTAAATTGTAAGAAAACAGGCTCTATAATATTTGTAGTGGGTAAATCCCCTATGGATATTATGGAGCCTATTTTGTTGTAGAAAAAAAGTCCCATAAGATCTATAATGAAAAGCGACAAAACAACTCATTAGAAAGATTCATATGGAA
>NZ_WIJO01000113.1:0-624 GCF_009496205.1 Streptococcus mitis | reverse complement strand
GCAGCCTCGCTTCCGACCGTAATCACACAATCATCTGCGTAGCGCACAAATCGAAGTCCCCTCTTTTCTAATTCCTTGTCCAATTCATTAAGCATGATATTGGATAAGAGAGGAGATAAATTTCCTCCCTGTGGTGTCCCAACTAGCGTTTTATGACGCTGACCGTTAATGATAACACCTGAATGAAGATACTTACGAATCAAGGATTCCGTATCTCCGTCTTCGATAATGTTATGTACTAAGGATGAACTGCACCCCAAAAGTTAGACAGAAAAAATCTAACTTTTGGGGTGTTTTTTAAGGAGAATTCTAGTAGGCATACCAGTTGTTTCGAGGTAAGGGATCTTAGACGGTTTTTGAAAGTCATATTTCTTCATTTGACTTCCACAATCAGGACAAGATGGGGCATCGTAGTTCAGTTTGGCGATGATTTCCCTGAGTGTATCCCTATTGATGATATCTATAATTTGAATATTAGGGTCTTTAATGTCTAGTAATTTTGTGATAAAATGTAATTGTTCCATATGATTCTTTCTAATGATAGTTTGGTCGCTTTTCATTATAGATGATATGGGACTTTTTTTCTACAACAAAATAGGCTCCATAATATCCATAGGGGATTTA
>NZ_WIJO01000112.1:0-650 GCF_009496205.1 Streptococcus mitis | reverse complement strand
TGGGACTCATATCAAGGCCGCAGCTAATAACCACAAATATACTCATCAAGTTCTAGACAAGCAAGCTAAGTTTATGAGTAAGCAACTGGAAGTTGAGATTGACTTAGATCGGAAAAAGCACGGAAAAAAGTCGTTCGAGCCTGCAAAAGAAAGCGAGGCTGAGCCGAAGAAGACTTCTACTACAGACCCTGAAAGTGGTTGGTTTCACAAGGGAGAGAATAAGGAAGTGTTCGCCTACAATGCCCAAGTAGGGTGCGATAAGCATGGATGGGCACTAGCTTATAGTATCGATGCTGGCAATGTGCATGACAGTCAGGCTTTTCTTGCACTTTTTGAACAGTTGAAGAGATTTCAATCTGACTACCTTATTGCCGATGCTGGCTATAAGACTCCAAGTATTGCAAAATTCCTCCTTGACCAAAATATTACACTTGTATTCCCTTATACTCGCCCTCGTGGAAAGTAAGGAAAACTTAGCCCTAAGGACTTTATCTATGATGAACACTATGACTGTTACCTTTGCCCTGAAAATCACGTGTTAGCTTACTCTACAACAAAGCGCGATGGCTATCGTAAATATAAAAGAGATCCTAAGATTTGCGCAAATTGTCCTCTGTTATCCAGTTGCACAGAAAGTAAAAAGAAACAGA
>NZ_WIJO01000111.1:0-693 GCF_009496205.1 Streptococcus mitis | reverse complement strand
TCGCGGGTTCGAATCCCGTCGTTCGCTTAGAGAGGCCGGGGTGGCGGAACTGGCAGACGCACAGGACTTAAAATCCTGCGATTGGTAACGATCGTACCGGTTCGATTCCGGTCCTCGGCATAATATAATGAGCACCCTTAGCTCAACTGGATAGAGTACCTGACTACGAATCAGGCGGTTAGAGGTTCGACTCCTCTAGGGTGCATTTTTCTATTTAACTCGGGAAGTAGCTCAGCTTGGTAGAGTACTTGGTTTGGGACCAAGGTGTCGCAGGTTCGAATCCTGTCTTCCCGATTCATGGCGGTGTAGCTCAGCTGGCTAGAGCGTCCGGTTCATACCCGGGAGGTCGGGGGTTCGATCCCCTTCGCCGCTATAATGATCTTGTTGGACCTTTAGCTCAGCTGGTTAGAGCTCTCGGCTCATAACCGAGTGGTCGTAGGTTCAAGTCCTACAAGGTCCATTTGAATAGCATGGAGGATTACCCAAGTCCGGCTGAAGGGAACGGTCTTGAAAACCGTCAGGCGTGTAAAAGCGTGCGTGGGTTCGAATCCCACATCCTCCTTTTATATTAACGCGGGATGGAGCAGCTCGGTAGCTCGTCGGGCTCATAACCCGAAGGTCGTAGGTTCAAATCCTGCTCCCGCAATAAGGCTCGGTAGCTCAGTTGGTAGAGCAATGGATTGAAGCTCCATG
>NZ_WIJO01000110.1:0-696 GCF_009496205.1 Streptococcus mitis | reverse complement strand
TCTTAAAGCTGAAATTCAAGCTATTTTTACTGAGCACAAAGGAAATTATGGCTATCGCCGAATAACTCTTGAATTGAGGAATCGTGGTCATATAGTAAACCATAAGAAGGTCCAACGTCTGATGAAAATCCTTGGTTTAAGTGCTCGAATTCGCCGTAAACGAAAGTATTCTTCCTACCAAGGAGAGATTGGCAAGAAAGCAGAGAATATCATTCAACGCCAGTTTGAAGCATCGAGACCAATGGAAAAGTGTTATACGGATGTGACAGAGTTTGCCATTCCAAATAGCACGCAGAAATTGTATTTATCGCCTGTTTTAGATGGATTTAACAGCGAAATTATTGCTTTTAATCTTTCTTGTTCTCCTAATTTAGAACAAGTAAAAAAGATGTTGGAACAGGCCTTCACAGAGAAACACTACGAGAATACGATTCTCCATAGTGACCAAGGTTGGCAATACCAACACGATTCTTATCATCGGTTCCTAGAGAGTAAGGGAATTCAAGCATCCATGTCACGAAAGGGCAACAGCCCAGACAACGGTATGATGGAATCTTTCTTTGGCATTTTAAAATCCGAAATGTTTTATGGCCATGAGAAAAACTTTAAATCACTTAATCAATTGGAACAAGCTATTATAGACTATATCGATTACTACAACAACAAACGAATTAAGGTAAAACTAAAAGGACTTAG
>NZ_WIJO01000010.1:0-47161 GCF_009496205.1 Streptococcus mitis | reverse complement strand
ATAATTAACAAGCTGAGTAATAATAAGTTATACATGTTACTATACAATGGTTTCTTGATAAATTTGTTAAATTCTTCATTAGAAATAGACATTTGATTCACATAAAGATCTTTTAAACATTGATATTGTTTTCTAATATTTCTAATATCTAAATTAAACATTAGCATGATGATTAACAAAGCCATAATCAAAAGTAATAACAATACATTAGTTTTTTCTGAAGTTGAACAAACAATTTTTCTAAATAAATCTTGACCATCACTCTTTTTTATAAAATCAAAAATAATCAAAGAAAAAGCCGTTAACCAACCAAATAATTTCGTATTTAAACTTGAATTAGATTCACTAGTCATAGTTGAAATTTTTATAAAGTCATCTTTTAAATTATTTTGAAGTTCAAAATAATGGTCTGTTTTTTCACTAACGATTCTATTAAAAATAGATTCTGCTTGATTTTTAATTAAGTCTAACTGATCAAGTTTTTTTTGTTTTATAATTAAACTTCTAACAATCTGCAACTTTACTTTATAAGCTTCACTGTATTCTTGTTTAGTAACAATCCATTCATAAATTTCTAATAATCCATAGATTATTTTTTTTTTTCCAAACTCAGTTTCAAAGACAAAAGAATCTAAATCGCCTTCAAAGGTAAATTCAAGGCTATTTTGTTGTCTCTTTGTTCGATTAGCTAAAAGAAATAATACATATATGTTTATAAGGTGGCGTACCCGATCACTCTTAGAACTATAGTTTCCTCCAGACAAAAGTTTTAAAGAAATTTTTAATTTTTCATATTCTACACCATTAATGGTATTTAAACTAATAATTTTTAAGTAGTTCTCAGCATCAGATTCAGTAACTACTTTAAATTCGTTAGTTGCTGAATCAAAACATTGTATATTATCATAATTTTTAATGCATAATTTATCAAAAATTTGTTGTAGATTATGACTTGGTGCATCAATAAACTCTTCTTCAAAAATCCAAGTATTCTCTTTATTAAAGATATAGTGTCCGTCATTCTTTTCGACACCAATCTGATTTGATTTAAAAATTTGTTGTAAAGGAGTATTTAAATCGATAATCGCAGCA
Organism: Streptococcus mitis; assembly: GCF_009496205.1. GTDB lineage: Bacteria > Bacillota > Bacilli > Lactobacillales > Streptococcaceae > Streptococcus > Streptococcus mitis_BN. The sequence goes on along the minus strand of NZ_WIJO01000010.1, from coordinate 46,069 downwards.
GTATTTTGCCATTTTCTTACTACATTATTAGTCATTCGTCTATACCAAGATTTTGTAAAACTTGAGAGCGATACCTCTCTTGAATATCCAACTCTAACTTACCTGTATTTTTATTATATTCTACTTCCTGCCTATCTTTCATCTCAATAATGTTATCCGTATAAATACTTGTTATATCAGATATTTGTAAAGATTTTTTAAAATGTTTAACAATTATTTTCTTAGAAATATCAAATTCTGAATCTAAATCCAAAGATTTTTCAGAAAAGATCTCACTTTCATCATTTGTATCTAGTAAATTATTTTGAACCAGCTTATTAGTTAATGCAACCTTATCAAAAGAGATATTCTCAAAAATATACTCTAATGATAGCTCTTTAATTTCTTCATAGTTAATTTGATTTATAACCTTTTCGGAAAATAATGAGTTGTTTTTAACAAATCTAATTAGTGTATCAGTATTAATATCACTATCTCTAAAAAGTTTCAAATCTAAAAACTTATTATACCAAAATTTTGCAGCTGTATTACTTTTATCGATGATGGTTATATCATTAAAATTATTTTCAAAGATACAAATCTTGTAGTAACTATTATCTAATCCTAAATCTTGTCTAATAGCAAACGTTTCGGGGTCGATTGCTTTCGTTGATTCTAGCTTTATTAACTTTATACGACTACCAATTTGCTCAATAAACAGAATACCTGTTCTAATCGTATTATTTCGTTTTCCATCCTCGTTTGTTTCTGCTGACAATAGTTTATTAGCAAATTTTTTAAAATCAAAACTGTCTTTAGGTCTATGATTTTTAAACTCAAACAATACTGAAGTATTGTTTTGTTTTTCTGGAGGTAAAATACACTTTACGGATAGATGTGATTGTTGCTCACCTATCAAAAATTTAAACAACGTTTGAATATTTTTTATCTTTTCGTCATCGAGCGTCCGCTCCTCAATAACTTCATCAATGGAATATACTTTTATAGTCATACTAGAACCTCATTAGCAGTGTTGTTTTAATTATACCAAAAACCCCAGCAAATTGCCGAGGTTTATAGTTTATTTCACCAACTTCTTCATCTCATCAATACGTGCGACTGTCGCATCGTATTTCGCTTGGTAGTCGGCTTGTTTGTCGCGTTCTTTTTGGACAACTTCTGGTTTGGCGTTGGCTACGAAGCGTTCGTTAGAGAGCTTCTTGCCGACCATGTCCAGTTCTTTTTGCCATTTAGCCAGTTCCTTGTCGAGACGAGCGAGTTCTTCTTCGACATTGAGGAGGTCTGCGAGAGGCAAGTAGATTTCTGCTCCTGTGATGACGCTTGACATAGCCAGTTCAGGCGCAGGGATGGTTGAGGCGATTTCCAAGTGTTCTGGATTTGTGAAGCGTTTGATATAGTTGACATTGCTGTTAAAGAAGGCTTCCAAGTCACTATCGCTTGTCTTAACAAGGATGGTAATAGGTTTGCTTGGTGCTACGTTTACTTCTGCACGCGCATTACGAACGGCACGGATCAAGTCTTTGAGGCTTTCTACACCAGTGTGAGCCGCAAGGTCTTCAAAGGCTGAGTTGACAGTTGGGTATTCTGCTGTCACGATAGAGCCTTCTGAAATTTGTCCAAAGATTTCCTCTGTCACGAATGGCATGATTGGGTGGAGAAGACGAAGAATCTTGTCCAAAGTGTAAAGGAGAACAGAGCGTGTGATGACTTTCTCTTCTTCGTTGTCGCTATAAAGGACTTCCTTAGTCAATTCAACATACCAGTCCGCAAACTCATCCCAAATGAAGTTGTAGAGGATGTGTCCAGCCACACCAAACTCAAACTTGTCAAAGTTGGCAGTTGCTTTTCCGATGGTTTCATTGAGGTTGTGGAGAATCCAGCGGTCTGTGACATTTCCAGCTTCCTTGTTGGCAACTTTTTCCACATTGGCAGTTGCTTGCTCAAGGGTCAAGCCTTCATTGTTCATGAGGATGTAGCGAGAGATGTTCCAGATCTTGTTAATGAAGTTCCAAGAAGCGTCCATTTTCTCGTAAGAGAAGCGCACGTCTTGACCTGGTGCAGAACCGTTTGAAAGGAACCAACGCAGGCTATCTGTTCCGTACTTATCAATAACATCCATCGGATCAATCCCATTGCCCAGTGATTTAGACATCTTACGGCCTTCCTCGTCACGAATCAGACCATGAATCAATGCATTTTTGAATGGCGATTTGCCAGTAAATTCCAAACCTTGGAAAATCATTCGAGATACCCAGAACGGGATAATATCATAACCAGTCACCAAAGTTGATGTTGGATAATAACGTTTGAAGTCTGCTGAGTCGACATCAGGCCAGCCCATAGTTGAGAACGGCCAAAGAGCCGAACTGAACCACGTATCCAAGACATCTTCGTCCTGAGTCCAACCTTCACCTTCTGGAGCTTCTTCGCCGACATATATTTCACCCTCAGCATTGTACCAAGCAGGGATTTGGTGACCCCACCAGAGCTGACGAGAGATGACCCAGTCGTGAACATTTTCCATCCATTGAAGGAAGGTATCGTTGAAACGAGGTGGGTAGAATTCTACCTTGTCATCTGTGTCTTGGTTGGCAATAGCATTTTTGGCCAATTGGTCCATCTTGACGAACCACTGAGTAGACAAGCGTGGCTCAACCACGACACCTGTACGTTCTGAGTGGCCAACACTGTGAACAAGTTTTTCGATTTTGACGAGGGCACCGATTTCTTCCAACTTAGCAACGACTGCCTTACGAGCTTCAAAACGGTCCATACCTGCAAATTCGAAGGCCAAGTCGTTCATGGTTCCGTCATCGTTCATGACGTTAACTTGTGGCAAGTTGTGGCGTTGACCAACCAAGAAGTCGTTTGGATCGTGGGCAGGCGTGATTTTAACAACACCAGTACCAAACTCAGGATCTGCGTGCTCGTCCCCAACGATTGGGATGAGTTTATTAGCGATTGGAAGGATAACGTTTTTACCAATCAAGTCCTTGTAGCGTGGGTCTTCTGGATTGACCGCAACCGCAACGTCCCCAAACATAGTCTCAGGACGAGTTGTGGCAACTTCAAGGGCGCGTGAGCCGTCTTCTAGCATATAGTTCATGTGGTAGAAGGCACCTTCCACGTCCTTATGGATAACTTCGATATCAGAAAGGGCTGTACGAGCTGCTGGGTCCCAGTTGATGATAAATTCACCACGGTAGATCCATCCTTTTTTGTAAAGGTCCACGAATACTTTGCGAACCGCTTTTGACAAACCTTCGTCAAGAGTGAAACGCTCACGAGAGTAGTCTACAGAGAGCCCCATCTTGCCCCATTGTTCCCTGATAGTAGTGGCATATTCGTCTTTCCATTCCCAGACCTTGTCGAGGAATTTTTCACGACCTAGGTCATAACGCGTAATACCCTCACCACGTAAGCGCTCCTCAACCTTAGCTTGAGTGGCAATCCCCGCGTGGTCCATCCCTGGAAGCCAAAGTGTGTCAAAACCTTGCATACGTTTTTGACGGATGATGATATCTTGCAAAGTCGTATCCCAAGCGTGACCAAGGTGAAGTTTCCCAGTTACGTTTGGTGGCGGAATAACGATAGAATAAGGCTTAGCCTTTTGATCGCCTGAAGGCTTGAAAACATCCGCATCAAGCCATTTTTGGTAACGACCAGCCTCAACCTCGGCTGGATTGTATTTAGGTGAAAGTTCTTTAGACATGTGTGTGTCCTTTCTCTATTGTATTCATTTTATCTTGAATCTGCTTAGCAGCTTCTTCTGCAGACAAATTCGTATTATTTATTTTAAAGTAGTGGTGCAACTCATTCAGTTGATGCTGGGAATTTAATTGAAGTGTTTCAGCGGTCTCTAAAATTTCTCTTTCAGATACCTCAATATGTCGTTTTAAGGGTTTGTGCTTCAACCGGTTCTCCGTTCGATTTCGACGTAAACGCTCTTCAAGACTTGTTTCCAACTCAACAAACAGAATCTCTTGATGAAAGTTATCCAATAAATCCTGAATTTGCTTTAAATACATCAGCTGGTACTGATTTGAAAAATCAATTACGTCAGTTAAAATTACTGATCGCTGATTTCTTGCACTTGCTCCAAGGAAAGAAAAGGTCATTCCACGAACAAATTCCCACATTTCCTCTGTAAAGTCCTGATAGATTTCTAATGCAAAATCGATGGCTTGATGGTTATAAAAGAGGGTAGCATCTGTCAGTCGAGATAACTCTTGACCAATCGTCATTTTCCCAGAAGCCGGAGCCCCAATGATGAAAAGATGCATCAAATCACCTCCCACTCACTCCTCAGCAAGCCATATGTCAGGCTGTCACAGCGGTTTCCTTGAACATCTTTACGGTCTCGGATACGAGCTTCGAGGGTAAAGCCAAGCTTTTCCGCGACTCGTTGACTTTGGATATTATAACCAAAACAAGTCAGTTCAATCTTGTGAAGACCCAAATCTTTAAAGCCTAAGTCAATCAAGGCAAACGCTGCTTCTGGTACATAGCCTCGACCCCAATAGTCTGGATGCAAGGTATAACCAATCTCAAGCACATCATCCGCATGGCGATGGTTAAAATCAACAGAGCCAATGACTTTATCGGTTCCTTTGACGACAATCCCATAGCCAGCTGGGAGATTTTCCTTTTGATTGCGTTCGGGAAGGATATGCTCCAGATAATAAATCTCATCTTCCAAGGTCTTAACGGGTGGAAAACCTGCTGGGTAAGAGACTTCTGGACGACTAGCATAGTCAAAGATAGCTTCAGCATCTGCCACTGTACGAACTCGTAGGACGAGTCGTTCGGTTTCTAATTGTTCTGGTAATTCAGCTCTTGACATCCTTCTTCCTCGCTTTCTTTATGAAGCTCCCCATAGGGTCAACACGGTTATCTAAATAGCGATAAACGCGCTGGTGACCGTCCCCCATAAAGTAAGTCGGTGAAAAACGGTCATTTTTAAAATGCCCTTTCTCATCCAAGAGATCTGGATCAGCAAGTCGCTCGATAATCTTGGCAAAGATATGACAGATTCCATCTTCCTCGATAATTCTATCAACTTGACATTCTAACACGACTGGACAAACCCCTAAAATCGGTGCCTGAGTCCGTTCAGAAATCTCGTAGTCTAGCCCCAGGTGTTTCAATTTCTCTCGATGACTGATAAAACCAGCCTTCTCCATCTCGAGCATGAGATTTTCATCAGGAATATTCACAGTAAACTTCTGGTAATGCTTGATTTGCTCAGCCGCATTTTCCTCAGCTCCGACACCAATGACTAGCCAATCTCCCAAGCTATAAGAGGAGCTACAGGTCGTAATATTGTGTCCAAAATTCTGATCCTGATACCCCAAAATGAAGATAGGAAAGCCATAGTAGAGTTCACTTGTTTTAAAAGATTGCTTCATAACAACCTCCTTTTACTAAGACGCAAAAGAAAAGCCCTGCCATCTACATGACAGGGACGAATGTGCTTATCCGCGGTACCACCCAATTTCGGGCAGTTGCCCGCAACTCTCGTCTTTAAAACAAAAAGACACTTTTATTTCAATTTTTCATCCATTAGCAACCAGTTTTGACACATTTGTGGACTTCTCAGCACCGCCACTTTCTGTAAAATGCGGGATTCAAAACACCTCTAATGGCTCTATTGTAGCAAGATTTTGACGGAAATGCAAGGCACAGGAAAAATTACTTGAACTTGATACCATTTTCCTTCAATTTCTTGATGGTAGCTGGGCCGATTCCTTTCAAGGCAAGGAGTTCTTTTTCAGTCCAGTTTTTGAAATCTGATGCAGACTTAATTCCTTCATCATAGAAAGTTTTGGCACGATCAAGTGGAAGCCCACCCAAGTTTGCTGCAAAATCTTCTACAGAATTGGCTACTTTTTGAGCTTGCTCTTTAGTAGCTTCTACTGCTTGTTCAACTTTTTTAGAAACAGCCTTACCAGCTTGGCTCGCTGACTGCTCTGCACGTTTCACGACTTTTTTTGTCTCTTCTACAACCTTAGTCACAGTACTTGAAAAGGCACCTGCGCGACGGAGGCTATTTCGTAATTGTTTTTTACGATTGAGTTTCTTTGACATGATAAAATCCTTTCAATAAAAAACCCCTGCTCTGACAAGGATTTAATATAAATATTCTATCAAGATTTTAGTAAAAAATCAAGAATCTATCTCGTTTAATAATTTCGCTCACCGAATAAGCCATCTGGCAAATCATGGAATCCCTTGCCTGCTTTGAAGTTTTCAAACTTACCAAGCAAGAACTGATAAGCATCCAAGCGACTTTCGTAACGAATCATAGCATCTTTGGCACGCTCGTCTTGGTCTTCTTCGTAGACTTTTTGACTTTCCTTGTGCGCCATGTCGTTGATCATAATCTGGGTATTGACCCAGGCTTCAAATTCCTTCATAAATTCTTGTTCGTAACTCATTTTTTCTCCTTATTCTAGTCCACGGAAATAGTCCGTGTCAATCTCACGGTAGGGCTGGATATCCTGAACATACTCCAGCACACCTTGGAATTCTCCCTCTTCATCGTGCACTGCTGCGTAGGTGATGTGGACAAACTTACCTCGCGACTCAGACTTGAACCACATTTCATACTTGTCTTTGCTTCCCTCACGAAGCCCCTTCATGATGGTCTTGACCTTGTCCAAGTACTTAGGTGGATGACAGAGTTCGACATTGCGTCCGACTTGGGATGGCGTCCGTTTGAAAATCATATCATCAGCCGGCGTATTGTCATTGTAATACTGGAAAATATCATCTTTATTGACAAAGGTAATTTCCATGGGGAGGTGATTGAGGATGAGATTGGCCTGCTCGACCGAGAGATAGCCATTCCCAAAAGCCTGTTGACTATGGCGGTCCAGCACTGCTTCTTTTTCCTTAGGGGTAAAGGTAATGGTGAACTGTCCTTCAGGCGTATCGATAACCTGCTGAACTTGACCCTCTGCCGTATCTAGCTGTACAGGCTCCTCTTCACTCTTTTCCTCGACGAAACTCTGTCTTTCTGGCACCCATTTTTCTGACGGACGGATGATGGCATAGCCGTAGGCATCACTCTCCTCCGCAATCTGAAGCCAATCATCTTGGGTAAAGGACTCAAGAAGAATCATGAGGAGGATGGACTCTTCCTTGAAAATCATACTTTCAAACTCTGCCGCAAAAGCTTCAAAATCTTCTTTTACAGTGGAAATCGGCACTTCAGGTAGTGACTTGGCTGTCGCTAAAGCTGTTTGAAAGAGTTCCCTAATCTGATCATCCACTCCCCACATGACCTTAGGAGGCGAATCGTGACCATAGCGCTCCATGATGGGGAAGAAGAGTTCTTCTTTACGTTGGTAATGAATATCAAATTGACCTACAAGTCCCATCTGACGAACCAAGCCCTTTCGCATCTCCGCCAGCATTTCTTCATCTTCCATAGACTCATATGTATCTAACAATCTCCGAATGCGAATCAAGGCCGCACGGAGGGCCAGATTTTCTTCCTTAAAGATCCGAACTGGATGGCCAGGGTGTTCGGTATCCTCTACTTCAACACCTTTGATAGCATTTTTAAAAAGATTGGCATGGACATCACATAGTTCCATGACATCTTCAAAAGTGACGCCCGAGTCTGAGTTCATCAGCTCGTGCTCCATGAGGGAAATCTCTATGGCTGAGACACCCGCAAAGGTCGCATCAAAACGCTCCTGAACCGACTCAGGAGAGGCGCCATTGTGCAATTCTAACAAAATATCCCGCAGGACATGAATCCGTTCATCTGCCATTAGTCTAATCCAATCACTTCGTAGCCGTTTGCTTCCAGCGTGCGGACAATCTTGTCCATAGGAGTTCCTTCAAGCTTAGAACCCTGTTTGAGCGATACTTTGCGACCGATAGTATTACGCATCAGGGGATTAGCAAGGGGTTTAAAACCCAACTCCACTAGAATTTCCAAGACTTCTGGATGCTTGTCCACCACTTCTGCAACGGGAATTGACACATCGATGATATTGTCCATGACGACCTCCATTGTATGTTCTAATACTCAATGAAAATCAAAGAGCAAACTAGGAAGCTAGCCGCAGGTTGCTCAAAACAGTGTTTTGAGGTTGTGGATAGAACTGACGAAGTCAGTAACCATACCTACGGCAAGGCAACGCTGGCGTGGTTTGAAGAGATTTTCGAAGAGTATAAAATGATTTTACTGCTTTTATTATACCACAAGGAAAGAGATTAAAAAACTAGCAGTGGAGTTCCTGCTAGTTCTCTGCGACTTGAATTACGACCTAAATAAGTTTAAAGAGCCAATCCAATATTTTAAATAATAGCTTGTAAAACAGCAATTGGACTGCAAAAGAGATGATCATCCAAAAGAATTTCAAAATCCCAAAAATTGGTTTGATAAAAATAATAGCAAGAATTGCCCAGAAAAATTTCATTCTCTCTCCTCTGGCTTGATGAGCCACCGAGCCGTATCCATTAACTTGTCTGCAATAAAGAGTTTCCCCAGACCGACAACGGCATGGTCATCTTTCTTTATCGTTTTCATCACTTTTACACCTTGCACGGTCAAAAAGTAATTACCATAAGTTTTAGCAAAAGCTTTGATAGGATTCATATTATCTTTCCTCTTTTAACTACACTTTAAAATATTGACGATACCAGTCTTGCTGGCTATTGCTGAAAAATCGTTTCATCTCACTCTTCTCATTTCCTATAATATCACACTATCTAAATTTTATAAAGCTTTTTAATAATTTTTAAGTCTAGAAAGATTCCCTAGCATGCTTTGTAGTCATTTCCCCACCAAAAAAGAGGGTTGCCCCTCTTCTTAGTTCTTATCCAGATTGCGTAGCATCTCGTCAATCTTGTTTCCATATTCGATGGATTCGTCTTTGACGAAGGTCAAATCTGGGATTTTGTACAATTTCAAATTGCGACCAAGTTCACGTTTGATAGTACCAGTTGCTTTTTCAAGCCCGATTTGAGCTTTTTGGTTATCCGAAGCAAGGTTACTCAAAATGGTGTAGTAAACCTTGGCTACAGACAAGTCACCTAGCATCTGAACATCTGTGATGGTCACACCTTGGACACGCGGATCACGGACTTTCTTTTGCAAAATCTCATTGACTTCACGCTTGATTTCCATGCCCACACGATCCGTACGAAAATGATTTGCCATGATATTCCTTTCTCTACTTTGAACCAAAAGCTAGGCCAGCAGACCTAGCTATTTTTAAATTTATTGATTTTCAGTTCAAATTGAAACGAAGTTCAATTTGAAATCATCCGCTTCTTTCGCTGTGGTGAAAGTGATGGAACTGATTTATCAGTCCCATCACAGGGGATTTTTGAGACACTAGGCTCAAAAATAAGCAATGAAACCATCGGTTTGCTTGCGTCCCTCACCACCTAAGAAAGAAGCAAAAATCTTAACGTTTAATTTCTTCCATGACATACGCCTCAATCACATCATCAGTCTTGATATCATTGTAGCCATCGATCATCAATCCACCTTCACGGCCGTTTGTAACTTCTTTGACGTCGTCTTTGTAGTGTTTCAAGCTTGCAAGTTCGCCATCATAGATAACAACACCGTCACGGATAACACGGACTTTAGAATCACGGGTAACCTTACCGTTGATAACCATGAATCCACCGATGGTTCCCACTTTAGACACCTTGAAGGTTTCACGAATAACTGCTTCACCGATAACTTTTTCTTCAAATTCTGGATCAAGCATCCCTTTCATGGCTTCTTCCATCTCTTCGATAACCTTGTAGATAATGCTGTGAAGACGGATTTCCACATCGTCAGCTTCGGCTTGTTGACGAGCTTGTGGTGTAGGGCGTACGTTGAAACCAACGATAAAGGCATTTGAAGCTTCAGCAAGGGTCACATCTGATTCGTTGATGGCACCGACCGCTGAGTGGACGATGGTAACTTTAACACCTTCCACATCGATCTTTTGAAGTGAGGCAGAAAGGGCTTCAACAGAACCTTGTACGTCTGCCTTGATGATAACGTTAACTGACTTGAGTTCACCAGCTTTAAGGGTATCAAAGAGGTTTTCAAGGCTGACACGTTGGGTAGCTTGACGTTGTTTCATAAGGGCACGTTTAGCACGTTCTTCACCTGCTGCACGCGCAGATTTTTCATCTTCGTAAACAGCAAAGTGGTCACCCGCCATCGGTGCTTCGTTCAAACCTGTAATAGAAACTGGTGTTGATGGGCCTGCAACCTTAACACGACGACCAAGGTCATTGGTCATAGCACGGACACGACCGAAGGTATTTCCGACAACGATTGGGTCTTGAACATTCAAGGTACCTTGTTGAACAAGAAGGGTTGCGACCGCACCTTTTCCTTTATCCAAGCGAGCTTCGATAACTGTACCTATCGCACGCACTGTTGGGTCTGCTTTGAGTTCTTGGATTTCAGCCACAAGAAGGACTGTTTCCAACAATTCTTCGATGTTTTGGTTGAATTTAGCCGAGATTTCAACAAATTCAGAATCTCCACCCCAAGCAGTTGACATAACACCATGCTCTGCCAATTCACCGATAACGCGTTCTGGGTTAGCACCTGGTTTATCAATCTTGTTGATGGCTACGATGATTGGGACGTTGGCCGCTTTTGAGTGGTTAATGGCTTCGATAGTCTGAGGCATAACCCCGTCATCTGCCGCTACGACCAAGATAGTAATATCGGTAACAGAAGCACCACGCGCGCGCATAGATGTAAAGGCCGCGTGTCCTGGTGTATCAAGGAAGGTAATCTTCTTGCCATTTTCCACGATTTGATAGGCACCGATATGCTGAGTGATACCACCTGCTTCACCTGTCGCAACACGAGAGTTACGAAGGGTATCTAGAAGGGTTGTCTTACCGTGGTCAACGTGTCCCATAATGGTTACAACTGGTGGACGCTCTACCAATTCATCTTCATTGAGATAACCATCTTCAACAAAGAAACGTTCGATGTCGGCATTATCCACTTCAACCTTTTGCTTAGCTTCGATACCATAATCCACCATGAGGAGTTCGATTGTTTCTCCATCCAAGGATTGGTTTTGTGTGGCCATGACACCCATCATGAAAAGTTTCTTAACGATTTCAGCTGGTTCGCGTTTAATACGTTTTGCGATTTCCGCAACGGTCATACCATCTGTATATTCAAATTCTGTTGGCAATTCATGGAATTTGCGCTCCGTAACAGGTTTTGGAGCCTGATTACGGTTGTTCTTGTTATTGCCTTTTTTGTTCTTTTTGTTGTTATTCCAGTTACTATTCTTTTGATTTCTCACTTGATTTTGACTACTTCGATTCTTTTGTTGTTTTCTAGGACCATCTTCTTCATGATCATAATCGTCACGATTTTTGTCTGGTCGAGCTTGTTTTTTACGACGTGTATCCACTGCAGGTTCTTTTTTCTCAGGGACGACTTCAACCACTGCTTGAACTTGCTGTGCTTGTTGCGCTTGTTCAGCTAACTTAGCCGCTTCTTCAAAGATTTCCTCTGGTTCCTTGCGTTTGTTTGCTTGGGCCAAGGCTTCTTTGGCAGCCTGAGTCTGCTTGAAACGTTCCTCACTTGAACGAGCATATTCTGCATTTTGCTCTGCTTTTAGGGCTGCTGCACGGGCTTTAAAGTCAATGCGTGGAGCCGCTTGATTTGGACGTTTATCCTCTTGTTGACGGCGATCGTTTCCACGATTTTGCTGACCTTGCTGTTTCTTAGCTTGATCATTAAAGCGACGATTGTCGCGGTTGCCTTGACCTTGTTTTCCACCATTACGGCCGTCATTTTTCTGACGGTTGCCGTTTTGTTGTTGGTCACGGTTATTGCCCTTGTTTTGCTTGCGTCGTTCTGCCTGCTCTTTGGCACGAGCTTCACGCTCAGCCTTGAAATTACGGCTTTGTGGTTTCGCTGCTACTTTTTCTGCTTTAGGAGCAACTGGCTCAGCGGGTTTTGCCTCTTCCTTGGCTACAGCTGGTTTAGCTGGCTCAGATTTTTCGGCTTTCTTTTCTGCACTTGCTTTTGGTGCTGCAGGTTTTGTTTCTGCTTTCGGAGCAGCAGGCTTAAAGCTAGCAGCGATTTTTGCAGCGACAGCTTCTTCCACACTTGATGAGTGGCTTTTCACATCCAAGCCCAACTCTTTTGCACGCGCTACAACTTCTTTACTTTCTTTTCCAAGTTCTTTTGCGATTTCGTACAATCTTTTCTTAGACAAATCATGTCCTCCTCTTCTATTCCATAAGAGACCTCATTTTCTTTGTAAATCCAGCATCTGTTACAGCCAAAACCTTTCTTGATTTCCCGACTGCTATGCTTAATTCCAGTGTTGAAAACACGGTTACAATTTCTACTTGATAATACTGACTTTTATCTTGAATCTTCTTGGTCAGATTGGGGCCAGCATCATGGGCTAGAAAGACCAACTTGGCCTTGCCGTCTTGAATGGCCTTGACCACCAATTCTTCACCCGATATGATCCGGCCTGCTCGCTGAGCAAGTCCCAAGAGATTGCTTATCTTTTGCTTATTCAAGTCCTAACTCTCTTCTTTTCACTTTGTGATCCACATAAGCGATCAACTCGTCATAAAAGTTTTCTTCCACTTCCATGTTAAAGCTGCGGTTAAAGACCTTCTTCTTTTTCGCCTCTAGGGCTTCTGCATTGTCTAGCTTGATATAAGCGCCGCGGCCATTGGCCTTGCCTGTCGGATCGATAAAGACTTGTCCTTCCTTGTTTTTGACAATGCGGAGCAAATCACGCTTATCAATCACTTCATTGGACACAACAGACTTGCGCAAAGGGATTTTTCTCGTTTTCATCTTTCCCTCCTCTAGCAACTTTTATTCTTCTACAGTATCGTTTTCTGCTTCCAAATCTACCGAACCAGCTTCTTCCATGGCTTCAAATTCGCTAGCAGACTTGATATCGATACGGTAACCAGTCAAGTGAGCTGCCAAGCGAACGTTTTGTCCACGACGACCGATAGCAAGAGAAAGCTTGTTATCAGGAACAACCACCAAGGCACGTTTGCTGTCGTTTTCATCAAAGATAACTTGGTCAACTTCAGCAGGAGCGATGGCATTGTAGATAAATTCAGCTGGATCTGCTACCCACTCGATAACGTCGATATTTTCTTCGATTGGCACCATACGGTCACTCTTAGCGTCATAGCGAGCTGGGTGGAACTTGCTAGTGATTTTCTTGATGTTAGCTCCACCACGTCCAACGATTGTACCGATAGCGTCTACGTTTTGATTATGACTACGAACTGCAACCTTAGTACGGTCACCAGCTTCACGGGCCACGCTCATGATTTCAACAGTTCCATCATAAACTTCTGGAATTTCTTGCTCCATCAAGCGTTTGATCATTTCTGGATGGCTACGGCTAACAAAGACGTTGACACCACGAGGGTTGTCTTCAACCTTGTAGACATACACTTCGATACGATCATGAGAAGCAAACACTTCTCCAGGGATTTGGTCTTGTTTTGACAATTGGGCCTCGATACTGCCAAGGTTGACGTAGATGAAGCGATTATCAAATCGTTCTACAGTACCAGACATGATTTCTTGCTCATGTTCTTTGTAAGTATTGTAGGTGATGGCACGTGTTTGCTTACGCATTTTTTCCATGATGGTTTGTTTGGCAGATTGAGCTGCTACACGACCAAACTCAGCAGGTGCTTCTTCAAACTTGATTTTGTCACCAAGTTCATAGGCTGAATTAATGGCAAGAGCGTCTTTCAAGCTGATTTCCAAACGGCTATCAAATACTTCATCAACAACTTCACGGACAGTATAAACTGTAAAGTCACCTGTTTTTTCGTTAAAGTCAATAGCTACGCTGTCTGATTGACCATAGCGTCTGCGATAAGCGGAACGAAGCGACTCTACTACTGCGTCGATGATATCTTCTTTTTTGATTCCCTTGTCTTCTTCCAAAATGCGGAAGGCCTCTAGCATTTCTTTACTCATGTTTTCTTCACTTTTGAATCCTCAAAAGCTATCCTTTCTTTTTCTATAATTTAACTGCTAAACGTGCTTTTGATACTAAACTGTATGGAATTTGGACAGTTTTCTTACGCGTCTTGTCCATATATTCCATAGTCAACTCGTCCTCTTCAAAGGCCAACAGAGTTCCTTCAAAGACTTTTTGCTTATCGATGGCTTGGTAGAGCCCGACATGGATGTATTTCCCAACCGCTCCAGCAACGGCATCCTTGTTTTTTAAAGGACGTTCCAAGCCTGGACTGGTGATTTCTAGGAAATATTGTTCTGGGAAGGGATCTGGCTTGATGGTGTCTAGGACAGGACTGATAATTTCTGTCAAGTCTGCCGTGTCGTTCAAGGTAATTCCTTCAGGTTTATCTACAAAAATACTGAGAACCATGTCACTGCCAATCTTTCCATACTCGATATCCACGAGTTCGAAAGGCGCTTCTATGACAGGTTCTACAACTTCTCTGACTAATTCTACGATTGTTGCGATTGCGTCCACCTCCTCATAAGCAAGAGGCGAAGATATTTCCCCGCCTCACTTTTCATATTCTTACTCTTAGTATAGCACGTTTCCCAACTTATGTAAAGCAAAAGCACTTATACAGCCTGATTGCAGGCTATTTCTTAAAATTCTGCCTCAACTCGGTAGATAACTTGCCCCTTGTTGGAGAATTTTTGTTCATATTCTGTCATGACATTGCCTTCAAAATCACTGGCATGTAAATCTAGCCAGACACCATTGAGCTTCATGCCATACTGAGAAAAGCTCACTAGGCTGTACTCAAACAAGCCACGGTTATCCGTCTTGAAATGAATTTCTCCATTTTCAGGCAAGATACGTTTGAAGGTATCCAAGAAGGTCTTGTAGGTCAAACGACGCTTTTCATGGCGTTTTTTCGGCCATGGATCTGAAAAGTTCAGATACAAGCGATCAATCTCACCATCTTCAAAGTAGTCGGTCAAGTCAGAACCATCTACCCACAAGAGCTTGATGTTAGGCACTCCAACTTCAAGCACCTTGTCCAAAGCGTAGCTCAAAACAGACTTTTGAATATCAATCCCGATATAGTTGATGTCAGGGTTTTGCTTGGCCATACCTGAAACAAAGGCACCCTTTCCACTTCCAACTTCCACATGAATGGGATTGTCATTACCAAACAAGTCCCGCCATTTTCCCTTGGCTTCTAAGGGATTGAGGACCACATACTGGGGATTTGCCTCTAGTAATTCTGTCGCCCCTTTACGATTTCTAACTCTCATCTTCTCTTTCCATACTTGTCTCGGAAGTGACGCAAGCCATGAATCTCCCAATTGACATTTTCTAAATCTTGGTTCATATAATACTTGGAAATCTGGCTCAAGTAAGACAATTGACCGTACCAATACAATTTATTTAATACCGTTTGATTGTACTTGTAACCATAGTAGGTCAACCATTCCTTCCACTGATGTTCTGGAATATAATGGCAGAGCATATGGGCCACATCAAACATGCGGTCGGTCAAGCGAACCGAATCCCAATCTACCAAATAAATCAAGCCACTATCTGTCTCAATCCAATTACTATGTCGTACATCTCCATGGACAATGGTCGCATAGTCCTCTCTAAATCCTGGAATAGTCTGACGTAAATCAGCCATCACTTCACTGATAAAATGATTTTTACGCAAAGCATCTGGAGCCGTTTCTTGCCAAGACTGTAGTAAATCTACAGGTGTTTCCATGGCATAGCCCAAACGACTCAACTGCGTCATCAAAGGACGTGAGCGATGAAGGCGGGTTAAAATATTGACGATTTGTTTACGATTCATATCATAGGGGGTCAATATCTTGCCTGTCAACCATTCTTGAGCACACATATCACGCCCATCTGCCAAACGGCGACTCCATAATAATTGTGGAGCAATTTGTTCTCTAGCTAGACCAGGTAGGATTGGAGAGGTGTTCATTTTTACAAAGATGCGCTTCCCATCAGGATAGCTACCCATATAAGCCTTGCCACTTTTCCCAGGTATGGGAGTCAGTGTTAGCTCATTATCACCCAAATCCATTTCTTTCCTCCGTATAAAGTTTCCTTACTATTCTACTAGTTTTTGGGCTATTCGTCAACCGCTCCACACCCGATTCTCAAAGAAAAGCCTCTAGATTGGCTTGGGTATCATTATAGAAAGAAAAAGGTAAGCAGCGTCTTCTGCTTACCTTTCATGATTTTTATAAATAATATAAGAGTGGCCAAGCATTGTAAAACATGTGAACTAGAGTAGAAACCCATAGGTTTTGGCTCTTTTTATAAGCAAAGCCCAGTAACAAGCCCCCAAGTAGATAAAAAATAAACGAAGGGACATTAGAAGGTCCATGCATAAAAGAAAAGAGAGAGGAAGTTAGCACAAGCCCTAACCAAGAATTGTCAAAAACCGCACCTTGAAGAAGTCCTCTGAAAATGAGTTCCTCCTGGATGGGGCCAAAACTGTGACACTGACAATAAAGGAAAGCGAAAGTCCCTTACTCGTTTCCTCAAGGTGTTGAGTCGAAGCACCTGAAGCAACTGAGAAAAAGGCATGACAGCCTATATTTACCAGCACAGTGAGAAGAAAGATTCCAATGAAGAGCAAGAG
This sequence comes from Streptococcus mitis, assembly GCF_009496205.1. GTDB lineage: Bacteria > Bacillota > Bacilli > Lactobacillales > Streptococcaceae > Streptococcus > Streptococcus mitis_BN. Next base: position 29,443 of record NZ_WIJO01000010.1, on the reverse strand, counting down.
TTGCTTCTTACTTAAAACCCCGAAAGAAATCATATCAAACCATCTCGCATAGCCAATACTAAGGCAAAGCAAGAGACTCTTTACAACAATGAATGTGTACTGGTGTTGAAAATAATCCCCTTGATTGACGGAATAGCCCGCTGCACCAATGATTGCAAATACTAAGAACCCCAAAAACATGGCATGGCACTTATTAAAAATTCTCATAAAACTAGCCTCCCCACCAAACTTCCCTACAAGTCATCCTTGATCTCTAGTCTTTCCAAAACAAACCATTTTAGTAACCAAAATCCGACCACATAACCACCCCCTAAGAAGATAGCCATTAAAGATAGCATGGGATTTAGGAAATAAAAGACCACAACAGATACAAAGGTTAGCACAAAAACATTAAATGCAATGGTGTCAGAAGCCAAGACCAGAATATAAGGCGTCAACCAGTCTAAGGTTTTGGAATCTAGGAAAAATAAGTGTTTATACATGATGACCTCCTCTATGGCTGAAAAGCAAGCCTTTGGTTTTTTTACCCTAAGACCCTATGTAGAAAAGTGAGCAAAAATGGTAAGTTTGCAATGATATTATTAATAATATGAATCGAATAAGAAGGATAGATACTCTTCGTATAACGTGTTAGACAGGCAAATAGACAGCCCACTGCCGTATAGACAAAAATATCTGCGAGACTTGGCAAGCTAGAGAAGTGGGGCAAGGCAAATAAGAATGACGGAAAGAGAAGATCCAGCCCCCATCTCGAATCCTTAAAGAAGGCATGTTGAAGCAGGCCCCTATATACCAATTCTTCCATCAGAGGTCCTAGTACGATTAAGGTTAGGTAAACACCAAACTCCGCAAAATTGGTCTCACTATAGGCAATAAACAAATTCCAACCTTCGTTCGTCCCCTGAACGTGTTTAGCTGTCAGATAGTTAAAACAGATAAGCACAACAGCTGCTAACACCGTCAGGACGGAATAGCTCAACCACTTTTTTCTAGGGATACGAAAGAGATAAGCATGGCCCGACCTAACCAAAATCCAAATCATCAAGCAGATAAAGAGAAGGCTGATGATGTTTCGAATCCAGATAAGATTTCCTACCCAAGACGAGAACTCCCAATAATTGCTCCAAAATTGGGTCGTCCAAGACAGTCCGAAAAACAGAAACAAATAAGAAAGAATTGCACTCGTTTTGAAAAGAATAGGGTGTTTTTTCATAGAATTCCTCCTACTATCTACAAGACAGGATGGCTCGCCTTGTCAGGCTCTATTACTGCAAGATTAAGAAGACAGCTTGTTCTTTTTAAGGCTAACCTGACTACTAGATAATAGATACATTAAGGCATTAAAGACAATGAAAATATGTCCATAGAATAAAATCAACCTCGCATCCAAACCAAGATAAAGTTTGACCATCAAAAAGATGAGCAAAAGAATTTGAAACCATAAGGTTTTTCCAAAAATAAATTTAAAGCGGTTTCGAATGTCTACTTCCTTGATTTTTACCGCCACCCCTTTATTAGCAAGAAGGAAAATACCTGCTTCAAATAATCCACTGTAGAGAACAAGCCACCCAATCGATACATTAGAGATTTGTAAAAATGTCCCTAAAAGAATATTCAACACACTACTCAAGAAAATAACAAGAAATAATCTATATTTCATTTTAAATACCTCCATTCACTTATTTCACGGACAGTTTAATAGAGCCTTCTAATCAAAGATTCTGTCAGAAGAAGAAGGCAAGCTACTTTTTATAATACTTCAAGCCCCAAATGAGCAAAAGCATGATAAGCAAGCAGAGAATAGCGCCAATATAGGCAATTAGTTGTTGGTAAGATTCTCCTGCTGTGATACCTCTATACAAACAAATGATAGACATAAAACCTGTCAAACCGATATACATAAGTTGATTGGTTCTAGGACTAACCAAATCATCATCTTCAAACTCTCTTATCCTCATCTCCCTAGTGAGGTAAACAGTAACCAAAATAGAGGCCAAGTTAATAACCACTAAAAGAAATTGGAAAACCAATGAAAAATTTAAAAACTGACGAGATAGAAATAGATAAGTAGAGACAAGCAAGGGCAACTGACCTAGGAACAATCTCGTAAGGAAGATGTTCCGTTTTTTAGCAAGAAAAGCTTTCATTTCTTTGCTCCTTTCTTTTTAGTTAAAGCAAAATAGATCACAACCGCAATCATATAGGCTATGGTATAAAATAGATGATACCAAATACTCTCCCTAAGCGGATAAAGAAGGGTAGACATGATCAGATATAGAACGAAAATAATCAGTATTTTTTTCTTCATAAAATTTCCTCCTAAATGTATGCTTTATCTTAGTTTAGCTACAACCTTTACACTGCTAGTATAGCACTCATTTTATCCTTGGAACACTCACATCATAAATGGTCATCAAAACATCTTGAATTGTAAAAAATTAAAAAAGCAAGCATGAAAAACATACTTGCCCTAGGGAAATTTAACAACGTAAAGATCTAACTATTCACCCTTACTTCCGTCTGTTCTGATAGATTCTCATGATTGCAACCAGGATACAGGCTGTCCCACCTGCCAAAACCAGGAGGGTAATGATAATGTTGAGGATTTCAGGCGTACTCCCTATTCTGTTGATAAGACGGAGTAGGGATATAACTGTCAACTGAATCAGGAGTATTGATTCTACTCTTACCATTGAAGTAAGTCTGTTTTCAACTGCATATAAAAAGGCTGGTAGCATAACACAGGCTATAGCAATCACAAACAGATTGCTCCCTGTTTCTTCTCCCTTATTCACCACGGAAATCATGAGAAGATTCGATGCTATAATCAACGTAGAACAGATGATAAAAAAGGATTTCTTATTCATTTATGATACCTCACATACTATAGTATTTTGTTTCGAACCCAAGAAATATTCTTCAAACTACTGCAACACCATCTCGCCGTAAAGCAGTACTGTCTATAACTAGTTTCCTAGTTTTCTTCAAATACTGATTTTTTATTGAAGACAAGAATGGGAAGCTCATTAACCATTATAGCAAAAAATAATGATAATATATATTATTTTTCGGTTTATGAATGATATTCGTTATTTTGGCAAGGAGAAAGTTCTTTGTTCAATTCAAGATGTTTCAATAACCATTCAAGATTTGGATGAAATTTTTTTAAAAACAGTGCTATACTAAACTTGTCACATTTGTAACACAGCAAAAATCTATATTCGGAGGCAAGTAATCATGAAGAGTAAGATTTATTACATATCCAATATTTTTTATGGAATATTACTATTTTCTATTGGATTAACATCAAAAGTATTTATTTTTAGCAGTTTAATGTCCATAACTTTAATAACTCTATCTATAATAGGATTGTTAAAAACTAAAAATAAAAAGTAGATATAGCAAAATTAATTTTCAAAAATTAGAAACCTCTCCCTATAATTGATGATAGAGAAAATTATTTTATACAAGCAATTTACTGTAACTCAAAACTACTTTAATTAACTATTCAGCCATACAGACCGAGAAACAAGAACTCTCGGTCTTATTTTTTATCATTCTGTATGTATCACAGTAAGCACCTGACGAAAGATTTGATTTTGGCAGGTGGTATTGAGACTGGTATTGGGATGGCTTTCCACAATTTTCATAACGGTATAGAGACCAACTCCTCTCTCCTCCCCTTTAGAACTGGCTCCAAAGGAGAAAATCTCAGAAATATCGATGCCCTCTTCTTTGATGGAATTTTCGATGATAAAGGTCTCCTGTGCCCCATTTTTTAAAAAGGCGATTGAAACATGAGGTTGACTAGCCTCTGCACTGGCTTCAATAGCGTTGTCACAAAGGATAGACACAATGGTTAGAAAGTCAAGTAAGCTCATCCCCTCTACCTGAATCTCCTCTGGAACTTCGACATTAAAGACTATGTTCTTATCTCTGGCTTTTAGAAATTTCCCTGCTAGGAGACTTTTGAGGGCTTTATCACGAATATTCACCAATCGTCCAAGATCATATTTATTGTCCTGCAATTTCTCACTGGAATCTTTTAAGACCGAGTCGTAGACCTCTTTTATCTGCTCCATATCCTCCTCTTCAATGCCCAGACGTAAGCTGGTCAAGAGGTTGGTATAATCATGACGAAAGCTCCGTACTTCTTTGTAAAGCTCCTCTATATGCCGACTATATCGCTCCATATCTCTGTAGCGCAAGGCCTGTTCTTGGTCCAATCTCTCATGGAGTTTGTCCTTCAAATAGGTATCCAATTTCTTAATAATTCCCATAAAAAAGAGCAAGTAAAAGACTAGGATGAGATGGCGAACAGTCTTTGATTGAATCCCCTGTTCATATTCAAAGTAAGACAGATTTTGTATCACCAAATAGTAAGCCCCCATTATCCAGTTAATCTTAGTAAGGGACTTTTGAAAAGCTTTATCTAGAATCTCCCTTCTCAAGTTAGTGAAATCATAGTCTAACCATTTCAAAAAGGCTAGAGAAATGAAGAAATTGAAAATTATTATACACAACCAAATCAAAGAGTAATCATCATGTACTTGCTCTTGTCCCAAAAATGGAAGCACAAAATAAGAAATACCTCTATAAAAGAGATTCACCAATATCATTGGAAAGAGACCATAAAAGAAAAGGAGTTTTTTAGGAAGCCCTCTTAACAATAAGAAAGACAAGCCTATACCGTACAAGGGTTCCGTAAAATAAGATAGGTAAGTATTTCCTACTATATAGTTAATCGTTACAAAAACGACTGCTAAAAGTAACTTAAAAAGAAAAGCTTTAAAAAATCTCTCCAGAGTTAGAACAATTCCATCCACCTTAAAAAATATAAACAATTCCAATCCAACTATCAAAAATGTATATACTATCTTCCAAACTATTTCCATTACATTACCTCACTTAGTGTAAGTTATTGATAGCCTCAGACACTTCCCTGACCTTATAACGCGCTATCATACAGCTTCCACCATTGGGAAAGAAAAGGAGTTTTTCTTTCTTATCCAAACGAACCACATTGGCAGGATTGATGAGAAATGAGCGGTGGCACTGCAAGAGACGGGGCTCCTGCTTGAAAACCTCCTCTAAACTCGCTGTAAATTCCAGCCTATCTGTCTTGGTATAGAGAATAACACGATGGGCTCTGGGCGATGTTTCGAGATAGTAGACCTCTTTAAAAGGATACTGGAATTGGGCAAATTTTGATTTAAAGTAAAAACAATCTTCCGCCAGACTTTTACTATCTTGACTATTGGCATAGAGGAGGGCTGTCTCGATACGAGATTCAAACTCCTCTGCTGACAAGGCCTTATCAATGTAGTCCAGAGCAGACACTTGGTAGCGAAAGGACAGGGGCATAAACTCTGAGTGAGTCGTCACAAAGACAATCAGGGCATAGGGGTCTCGATCCCGAATCTTTCTAGCCACTTCCAGACCCTTCATCTCCTCATTTCGAATCTCAATATCCAAAAAGAATAGCTGATGGGCTCCCTTCTCATGCACCTCTGACAGCAGCTGGTCTGGTTTGCCAAAAACTTTAAAAGAGCTGGGAGTGATATGATGTTCCTTCAAGAGTTTCTCAATCGTCGTTTCAATCCTAGTCTGCTGGGAAAAATCATCTTCTAAAACAAATATTCTCATCTTCTTACTCTCCTTGTTTCAATTTCTTCCTAAAAAGAGAATAGCAAAAATACTATGATACAAGCCCACCAAATCCTAAACAGGCCTTTAACGCTCCTGAAGGGTGTCTTGTTCCTCAAATAAGCATGATAATCTTACAACTATTTTATCATAAAATCTTAACAGTACCATTCAGGAAATTTCAAGGGCAATTAAAGATTTTATGGTGAAAAAGGAGATAAAAGTGATAAACTGACAGTATCAAAACACAGTTGCTAGAAACAAGACTAGCACCCAGATTAAAGGAGGAATTCTCATGACAGATACAGACCCTATCAAAAGAGCTCAGACTTTGATTACTGACTTAAACAAAGCCTACAAAGCATGCAAACAGACAACCGCTGACGACGTCCGCTTTCAGGAGCAATTAAACTCTATTCTTGGTTTTCTAGCCAAGGCTGAGACTGTGGATAATCGAGTCTTGATTGAACTGGAAAAATTTTACCAGACTTCCAGTCTTCTCATGGGACTCAGCGCTCTTGATCCAGATGCTCCTACACGCGCCGCTTGGCGGGCCTATGACCGCTTCCACTTTGACCAAGTCAAGACCAAGTTGAGTCTCTACGGACCAACCATTATCTTATAGAAAATAAAAGAAGTTGAGATAAACTGAACTCAACTTCTTTTTTAATATCATATAAGCAATATTAGTCCTGCATCTGACGTTTTACCTGATAAGGTAAGTACAAGACTAGTAAAACCAAACCAGCTCCTAGTAAGGCTAGAAGGGCTAGTTTTTCTTGGAAGGTCACAAGGCCGACGACTAATTCCACAAGTAAAACAAAACTAGTCAATCCTCGGACTACCGCCTGCAAGCCTTTTTCCTTTTGCCCCTTGTCCAGCGGAAAAAGTTGGGTCAAATACTGGTAGTCAAAGGCATGATAGAGGGCCAGCAACTGGAAGAGCAAGAGGTAGTTAAAGAGAACTACCACTGCTGTCGCAATCCAAGCTTGCTCAATAAAAATCTGCGCCAGTAAGGAAAGCAAGAGAAGACGGAGACTGAGGGCAAAGAGATCTCCATTTCGCAGATAAGAACGCAGATAGAGATTTTGCCAAATCTTTCCAGGCACCTTCTGAACAGCCTTTAGGATAAAGTCCAGATAGGTACGACGCTTGACGCTATTTGAAATTCCCTTTACCTGCGTAAAGAGGGCAAAGAAACGAAGCAAGACCTGCTTGCGCTTGCTTTCTTGGGAAATAACATAGTCCCAGTCCAGTCCAGTTTCAGTGAAAAATTTGCTGGCCTTTTGACGAAAGAGGAAATATTTTCCTACTCCCAATAAAAGCACATAGACCAGAAAAACTGGCAAGCCATAACCCATTGCTAAAAATAAGGGCGCAAATAACAGCAAGAAAAGGGTCTGGACAAAGAGCCAAAAGACTAGGGAAATGCCAGTTTGACGCTTGAGATGGAGTTTGATTTCCTCTTCTCCGACCAAGAGAAAGAGCTTGTCTGGAGCCTCCATATAGGTGGCAATGCCTCCCCAAAGCAAAAGTAAAACAGACGTAATTCCTACAAACAAAAGGATAGGCCAATGATTTTCAGGAAAATCTTGTAAGAGTTGACTGTACTGGTAAGCTAAAAACCCCAGCAAGACAAGCAGGAACAAGACAAAGTGGTCATTGAGAACATAGCGCAGATAACCGACACACTCCTTACGAAAAGCCTGCTTTCTCTTTAGAAACAAGTCTTTCATAGCTCCTCCTCTTTGGTCAGAGCCAAGTAAATATCATTCAAACTAGCCTCAGGCATGTTAAAGGCTTCGCGCAGTTGCAGGAGATTTCCCTTAGCACGCACTTCCCCTTTGTGGAGAATAACAAAGGCATCACACATCTTCTCAGCCGAATCCAGCACGTGGGTACTCATGAGAATGGACTTGCCCTTTTGCTTTTCCACTTCCAAAAGCTGAATCAAGTCCGCAATCGCCAACGGATCAAGACCAAGGAAAGGCTCATCCACGATGAAAAGACTTGGATCCACCACAAAAGCACAGATAATCATGACCTTCTGCTTCATCCCTTTAGAGAAATGAACTGGAAACCAGTCTAATTTCTGATCTAGACGGAACATTTTTAACAAAGGTTCTACTCGATCAAAAGCTACATTTTGCTCAATACCATAGGCCATGGCAACCGTTTCGATATGCTCTCTAAGGGTCAATTCCTCATACAAGCTAGGTGTCTCGGGAATGTAACCAATTTGCTTGCGATAGTTCGTTGCATCTTCTTGCAGGGTCAGACCATTGATATTGATAGAACCGCTATAAGGTGTCAACAGACCGATAATTTCATTAATTGTCGTTGATTTCCCAGCGCCATTGAGACCAATCAAACCAACTAACTGCCCACTTTCAACAGTAAAGGACACATCTTTCAAGACAGGGACATGAACATAGCCACCTGTCAGGTTTTTAATTTCTAACATATTTTCTCCAAATCTGGTATAATGTAGCTATATTATATCAAAATTCAATACAGTAGAGGTAGATTTTATGTCAGATTGCATTTTTTGTAAAATCATTGCAGGGGAAATTCCTGCTTCAAAAGTATATGAAGATGAGCAGGTTCTTGCCTTTCTTGATATCTCTCAAGTGACACCAGGACACACCTTAGTCGTGCCAAAGGAACACTATCGCAATCTTTTGGAGATGGACGCTACTAGCGCTAGCCAACTCTTTGCCCAAGTACCAAAAGTAGCTCAAAAAGTCATGAAAGCTACCAAGGCTGCTGGTATGAATATCATTGCTAACTGTGAAGAAATCGCAGGGCAAACCGTCTTTCATACCCACGTTCACCTCGTACCTCGCTACAGTGCGGACGATGACCTCAAGATTGATTTTATCGCCCACGAACCTGACTTTGACAAACTTGCTCAAGTCGCTGAAACCATCAAAAACGCCTAAGGAGTTGCTATGAAATTATCCAATCTACTGCTATTTGTAGGAGCTGCAGCCGGAAGTTATCTGGTCACAAAAAATCGCCAAACCATCACAGATGAAGTCTTGAATACCACTGACCGCGTTCAAGCTATCAAGGACGATGTGGATATTATCCAAAACAGCCTGCAAATCATTGACCAGCAAAAAGAACTCATCAAGGAATACCAAGAAGACCTCACCTACAAGTTTAAGGTCTTGGAAAAAGATATCCAGACTAGACTAGCTGTGATAAAAGAAACACAGGAAATCGAAGATAAGTAAAAAGAGCCCGACGGCTCTTTTTTAAAAGGTAAACAAGTTATATCCCATTAACTATACATCATAATTTAGGCAACTCATTCACCATTTCACAACTAAATCGAAGACTTTCCGCCGTAATGAAAACACCTGAAACAGCTTGGTTTCAGGTGTCCGGAAACTTTGAGACTTAGGCTCAAAGTTTAGGTATGGAACTTCGAAGAAGGTCGCTACCGTCCGTCATTACTTAAGGAAAGTTTTAAAAAATCTATAAACAAAAAGAGCCCAACGGCTCTTTTTGCTTTATTCTCCTTCAAAGGCATCTTTTATATGGTCAAAGAAACCTTTTTTCTTTGGATTAACTTTCAAATCACCTGCAGCTGCGAATTCTTTCAAAGCTGCTTTTTGACGGTCATTCAAACCTGTCGGTGTTACGACATTAACGGTAACGTATTGGTCACCAACTGCACCACCACGAAGGCTCGGAGCTCCCTTACCACGTAGACGGAATTTCTTACCAGTCTGAGTTCCCTCTGGGATAACCAATTCAACATCACCATGAACAGTTGGGATATCAACTGTATCACCAAGAGCTGCTTGGACAAAGTTGAGGTTGAGATTGTAGAAGATAGTAGTTCCTTCACGTTCAAACTTGTCGCTGCCTTCCACAGAAACTACTACATACAAGTCACCGTATGGTCCACCATTAAATCCTGCTTCACCCTGACCGGCTAGGCGAATTTGTTGACCAGTTTCCACACCAGCAGGGATTTTTACATGTACACTATGGGCTTGTTTTTCATGACCTGTTCCGTGACATGTTGTACATGGATCTTTGATTTCTTTTCCGCGACCATGACAGACATCACAGGTTACTTGGCGACGCATCATACCAAGAGGAGTTTGTGTATCGACGTTAATGACACCAGCGCCATGACAGCGTCCACAAGTGACTGGACTTGTTCCTGGCTTAGCACCTGAGCCATTACATGTACTACAGCTTGCTTCACGATTGTACTTAACCTCTTTTTCAGCTCCAAAAATAGCTTCTTCAAAGGTCAAATTCACACGGTATTGGAGGTCATCCCCCTGACGAGGAGCATTTGGATTGCGTGAAGCACCGCCTCCGCCGAAGAAACTTGAGAAGATATCTTCAAAACCACCGAAGCCTCCTGCCCCATCGAAACCGCCGAAACCACCAGCTCCACCAAAACCACCGTTGGCACCCGCAGCACCATATTGGTCATAGGCCGCACGTTTTTGGTCGTCACTCAAAGTCTCATAGGCTTCCTGAACTTCCTTGTACTTTTCCTCAGCACCAGGCTCCTTGTTGATATCTGGGTGGTATTTTTTCGAAAGCTTACGATAAGCCTTTTTGATTTCGTCTGCCGAAGCGTTTTTTGACACCCCCAGACGATCATAAAATTCAGTATTGTTCATAATTCAAGATACAAAGGGCGTCAAACGGACACAGCCAAAATAGGAGTTTTGATGACGGACGCTTGCGTCCTAGAAAAAACTATCTTTTTGGCACAGTCCGTAGCCCGTGTTCAATTTTCTGAACACCCTTGTTCCTTTCTATTGATATTTTGAATCAAACCTCGATTTAGGTCGGGTTCAATTCCTTTCTGTTATATTGAGTAAGAAATTTGGGAACCCGTGTTCAGTTACGAACACTCTTTATTCCTTTCTATAATTTTTATGTAAATCTTTAGAGGCTGTTTTCTATACTCTGCTTCACTTGATCAAACTCTTCATCTGATAGAGTAAATATCAAATCCTCTTCAGCATACTCGTTCTGTTCTTTAAAATAGTTGTCCGTATTCTCTGCCAACCCTAAACCGAAAATCACTTTTCTTGCAAACTCTTGATGTGCAAAACCGATAGCCGTAATGATTTGTTTATCTTGGACAAGAACTTTCGGTTGGAAATTCTCACGTGGAAGAAATTCAAAATAGTCAAAGAAGTTTTGCCAAATTCCACCTGTAAATTTCGTGTCGTTCAACAAGCCTGCTTTCGCCAATAAAAGGGGCGCTGAAGAAATAGCTGCAATTAGGATATCTTGCTCATTAAGACTTCTCAAAAACGAGATCAATTTCTCATCTTGTAGAGCAGGACCTATATTTACCATTCCTGGCAAAATCACACAAGAATACTCTTCTATACGGATTTGATTCAATGTTTTCGTCGGTTGACAGGGCAAACCATCCTCAGAGACCACCATCGAATTCTCAGAAGCTACATAATCAATCGTGATATCAAAAGACAGAGCTAAAGTACTCGTTAAAGCGCTTATCTCATAAAGAGAAAAATTAGGATAAATGACACAAAGTACTTTTTTCATACGTAACATCCTCTATCTTATCGAAAAACAGAGGCTGGGTTGCAACCTCTGGATTTCTTCTTATACTCGCCTGATTCTCAAGCTCGGGATAAAATAGTCCACTGGACTATTTTATTTCTCCGTAAACTCTCCATCTACGACGTCATCGCCTGCGTTTCCTGTTGCTTGTGCGCCTTCTGCTCCTGCTTGAGCTTGTTGGGCTGCTGCAGCTTGTTCGTAGAGTTTAACAGCAAGTCCTTGAGCTTTTTCATTCAATGCTTCAAGTTTTGCTTTCATTTCGTCCAAGTTGTTGTCTTCTTGAGCTTTCTTAAGGTCATCAAGGGCAGCTTGGGCAGCGTCACGTTCTGCGTCGAAGCCTTTGCCTTCAGTTTCCTTGATTGTCTTTTCAGTTGCGAAGATAGCTTGGTCTACTTCGTTACGAAGGTCAACTTCTTCCTTACGTTTCTTATCTGCTTCAGCGTTCGCTTCTGCATCTTTCATCATGCGGTCGATTTCTTCGTCTGTCAAACCAGAGTTAGATTGGATGACAATTGTTTGTTCTTTTTGAGTTCCAAGGTCTTTGGCTTTAACAGATACGATACCGTTCTTGTCAATGTCGAAAGTTACTTCGATTTGAGGAATTCCACGAGGCGCAGCTGGGATATCAGTCAATTGGAAACGTCCAAGAGTCTTGTTATCTGCTGCCATTGGACGTTCACCTTGAAGAACGTGGATATCAACGGCTGGTTGGTTGTCTGCTGCAGTTGAGAAGACTTGTGATTTAGATGTTGGAATAGTAGTGTTGCGATCGATAAGTTTTGTGAAGACTCCACCCATTGTTTCGATACCAAGTGACAATGGTGTTACGTCAAGAAGGACAACGTCTTTGACATCACCAGTGATAACACCACCTTGGATGGCAGCACCCATAGCAACTACTTCGTCAGGGTTTACTGATTTGTTTGGTTCTTTACCAGTTTCAGCTTTAACAGCTTCTACAACGGCTGGGATACGAGTTGAACCACCAACAAGGATAACTTCGTCGATTTCTGACAAGCTCAAACCTGCATCTGAAAGGGCTTGACGAACTGGAACTTTTGTACGTTCTACAAGGTCACGAGTCAAATCGTCAAATTTAGCACGAGTCAAAGTCATTTCCAAGTGAAGAGGTCCAGCCTCACCTGCAGTGATAAATGGCAAGCTGATTTGAGTTGAAGTTACACCAGAAAGATCTTTCTTCGCTTTTTCAGCTGCATCTTTCAAACGTTGCATTGCCATCTTGTCAGTAGACAAGTCAATACCGTTTTCTTTCTTGAATTCTGCTACCAAGTGGTCAATAATTTTTTGGTCAAAGTCGTCACCACCAAGTTTGTTGTCCCCAGCAGTTGACAATACGTCGAAGACACCGTCACCCAATTCAAGGATAGATACGTCGAATGTACCACCACCAAGGTCGAATACCAAGATTTTTTCTTCTTTATCAGTCTTGTCCAAACCGTAAGCAAGAGCGGCTGCAGTTGGTTCGTTGACGATACGTTCTACTTCAAGACCAGCGATTTTACCAGCGTCTTTTGTTGCTTGACGTTGAGCGTCGTTGAAGTAAGCAGGAACTGTGATGACTGCTTTAGTTACTTTTTCGCCAAGGTAGTCTTCAGCATAACCTTTCAAGTATTGAAGAATCATAGCTGAGATTTCTTGTGGAGTGTATTCTTTTCCGTTAGCAGAAACTTTTTCAGAAGTTCCCATTTTAGATTTGATAGAGATGACTGTATCTGGATTTGTAACTGCTTGGCGTTTTGCAGCATCCCCAACGATGATTTCTCCGTTTTTGAATGAGACTACAGATGGAGTTGTACGGTTACCTTCTGGGTTTGCGATGATTTTTGATTCAGTTCCTTCAAGAACTGCAACTGCTGAGTTTGTTGTACCTAAGTCAATACCGATAATTTTAGACATGTGTTTTTCTCCTTAAATTTTATATTCTATTTTTCTTTTTGATACTCTTCTTAAGTGGCGGCGCCGTCAGAGCTTGACTTCGTCAATCTCTTTGACTAAACTTTGAGCCTAAGGTCTCAAAGTTTGCGCAAATAGCGCCACGGCGAAGAGTATCGTCTTTGGTCCGCTTCGCTCACTATTGCAAAGCCAAACATATTTTATCTTTCTTCATAGTTTATTGTCGTTTCGGACAAATTTTGTCAAGTTTTCTAAACTAGTTATAGACCACTACCATGGCTGGGCGTAGGATGCGGTCATGGAGCTTGTAGCCTTTTTGGAAGACTTGGGCGATGGTATCTGCTGGGTGGTCATCGTCTGCTGGGAGAGTTTGGATGGCCATATGGTAGTTATGGTCAAATTCACCGTCAGCTGCGATTTCTTCGATTCCTTCTTCTTTCAAAGCGTGAATCAAGCTTTCTTGCACCATTTCCAAGCCCTTCTTCACATCATCTGTCAACCCTTCGACGGCAAGGGCACGTTCGAGGTTGTCGAGTGATGGCAAGATTGCTTTCGCCAAATCTTGGCTGCGATAGCGTTGCAAGAGTTGGCGCTCTTCGTTGGCACGGCGCTGAATGTTTTGCATTTCTGCATGAGCGCGAAGATATTTATTTTCGAACTCATCTGCACGTTCATTTGCCAAGTCCAATTCAGACTTCTCAGGAGTTGTTTCTTCTACCGTTTCCACAACTTCCTCTTCTTGAACTTCTTCTACTTCTTCATTTTTTATATCTTGGGCCATTTTCGCCTCCTTTAATGATTTCAATCTTAATGTACTTCGTAATGATTACTGCTGAGGTAGCGGTAAAAATCTGTCAACTTCATGGTCAAAACACGATTGACTACATTGACTTGGTTGATTAATTGCTGATAATCCAGATTAACTGGACCGATAATGGCTAGAATTCCAACTCCCCGATAAGGAATGAGGAACTTGCTACTAATCACCGCTAGGTCGGCTAGACAGGACTCTTGACTGTCTGCAACACGAACGTTTTGCATCTGATCTTCACGCAGACCCTCACGAATCTCCAGAGCCACCTTTTGCGGTTGGTCAAAGAACTGATAAGCTGCCAGATTGGCAAAATTCAAGAGATTGACTTTGCCCGCCACCACAATGTTTTCGTTGAACATTTCTTTAAAGATATGTTCAAAGAGATCGATAACATTGTCCGTTGTTGTAAAGTAACGCTGGATAATCTGCGGAATCTCCGTCCGAATCTTGTAGTGAATATCTAGAACGGTGTGGCCGAGGAAACGTTCCTGAATGATGCTCTTCAGCTTCAGCAAATCCTCCTGCAAAAAGTTCCTTGGAATCAGAAACTGACTGGTAACCGTTCGAGACTCGTCTAGGGTAAATACTGCCAAGGCTGTATGTTGCCCCAAAACAACTATATCAAAGGCTGTCAAACGTTGCCTGCTCGGCTCAACATCCAGTGCTACTACCGTACAGCCACTCAAGTCTGTCAGCAGGTTAGCAGCCTCTTGCAGAATATCCTCCAATTTGAAGAATTCCTGATCAAAGGCTTTGACAATCTCATAAACCTCATTTTCAGCCAGTCGGTCAAAATCCAGTGAGTGTTTTACATAGTACTGAAAACCAGCAACACTTGGCATCCGACCACTTGAAGTATGAGCCTTCTCAAGCAAACCTTGCTTTTCTAGAGCCGCCATGTCATTACGAATAGTTGCACTGCTAGAGTTAATAGACTCTTGCAAGGCTTTGGATCCGACAGGTTCGTGCGTTTTGGTAAAGATGTCAATAATCAGATTTAGAATATCCTGCTGACGCTCTGTAACCATCTCATCACTCCTCTCTGTCTGATCAATTAGCACTCGATACACTCAAGTGCTAACTTATGATTCTATTATACACCCTTAAAAGAGAATGTCAAGACAAAAACTCAAAAAATTAGCACTCTTTTACCAAGAGTGCTAAAAATCAGTCTGAAGACCTAGAGCTTTACCTTCCATCTACTCGGTATTTCTTTTTAAGTCTGAAAAAACCATGGATTAGATAAGAAATCATTAAAGCATATAAAAGAAAAATAACGAAGAAAGACATAGAAAGTTCTTCTTTAAATAAACTTATACAAACAACCAAACCACCTAAGAAAGTAGCTGCACATGAACGAAGTCTATATCGCATGACTTCCCATCTGCTCTCCTTAGCCATATAGACTTGATCCTCTGGAAGTAAATCAGAAGACGATTTACGAAGAATTGAACAAAAACCTGCTTCTATTAATTCCCAACCTCTATCTCTAAAATCTTGTAGTTCATGCTTATATTTTTTAAGAAATCTAGAATCATAGATACAATAGATGACATCGTCTGGTTGACATTGGTCAAAATAGAACAAACCAAAACGACTCGTTCTATACTTCCAACCTTTCAAATGCATCTCATGTAAATATTCTTCTTCCTTGTCCAAATCAACAATGGTGAAAATCCGAAATTCTACTCTGCTATTCATTGTCTTACCCCAAAATTAGAAAATATGCCTGGTGTTATTTATCAGATAATTCTTTCCACTTTTGAAACAATCTCCAAAAAATATAAGAAATCTGAATCGCATGGACTATCAATAAAACACCATCTATTATAACAATCAAAAACATTTCCCAACTGAAAGAACTACCTCCACTGACAATCTTTGTGAAAACCGGTAGTAGAGCTAAAAAGAGAAGCAAAATAGGAAGCATCCGCCTCGTTAAAATCCGTTTCACCATAGCTAACTTCCCGGCCGCGTCATTATAAATTTCAAACTCGGCATCCGACTCAATTCCAGAATGAAGTTTTCTAAAGTAGGAAAAACCATTAAAGTCTGTAATATGCTCCCAGCCACAGTCTTTAAACAATTGTAAATAGGAGACTCTCTCTGATTTTTTCATAGGATAAAAGTCCAACTGATAAGACACCTGCTCCGGTTGGCACTTTTCAAAAGTATACTTAACCGCAACTACTAAGTTAGAGTAGGTTACTTCCTTGAGCTTCCACCCCTCAGCATGCATTTTTCTAAGATATAAAGCCTCTCTATCATAATCCGCAATGGTAGCAATTCTATAAACAACCTTCTTTTCCATCATCTTCCCTCCAGACTGTTTCTATAGAGCCGTTCAATACGTTTCAATTCTATATCTAAGACTTTTCGTCCCAAGTCTGTGATCTGATAGATTTTACGCTTCTCCTCTTCACGGACAAAGGAAATCAAACCATCCTTTTCCATTTTTGACAAGGTTCCATACATAGTCCCAGGACTAATCGAAACTTGCGAATCTGTCATCTCCTTGACTTTTTGCGTAATATTATAACCATGACCTTCCTTTTGCAGACAGAACAAGATATAAAAGCCCGTTTCCGTCATCGGAAGATAAACTCGACGAATCTTATCCGTTAATTCCATTTGCATTCACCTCCTATCCAGTTCGATATATCGCACTTCGTTATATAAAATATATCACACCTCGATATAAAACACAAGAAAAAAGATCACCCACAGGCAATCTTTCTTCTATATTAGTATTAGTAAAGGTCTAAATAATTATCAATTTCCCATTGTGAAACGAAGGTTGCATAACTTGCCCATTCGATTCGTTTGGCTTCAAGGAAACTAGTATAGATATGTTCTCCGAGAGCCGCTCTGACAACTTCATCTTCTGTCAAAGCTTTCAAAGCGTTGTGAAGGGTTGATGGAAGATCTGTAATACCAGCTTCCTTGCGCTCTTCTGCTGTCATGATGTAGATATTTTCTTCGATAGGGGCTGGTGCTTCGATTTTATTTTCAATACCATGCAAACCAACTTCCAAAAGAACTGCCATAGCGATATATGGGTTTGCCATTGGATCCACTGAACGCAACTCAAGACGAGTCCCCATACCACGTGAAGCAGGCACGCGCACAAGTGGCGAACGGTTACGACCAGCCCAAGCAATGTAAACCGGCGCTTCATAACCTGGAACCAAACGTTTGTATGAGTTAACCGTTGGGTTCATGATGGCAGTATAGTTGTAGGCATGTTTGATCAAACCACCAAGGAAATGGTAGGCCGTTTCTGACAACTGCATTCCTTTTGGATCATTTGGATCAAAGAAGGCATTGTTTCCTTCTGCATCAAACAAGGACATATTACAGTGCATACCTGAGCCAGCAATACCAAATTTTGGTTTTGCCATAAAGGTTGCGTAAAGCCCATGTTTGCGAGCAATAGTTTTAACAACAAGTTTGAAGATTTGAATCTTATCACAGGCACGGAGAACTTCATCGTACTTAAAGTCAATCTCGTGCTGTCCAACCGCAACCTCGTGGTGACTCGCTTCTACTTCAAATCCCATTTTGGTCAAGACATTGACAATCTCACGACGTGTATTGTCCGCAAGGTCAGTAGGCGCCAAATCAAAGTAGCCACCCTTGTCATTCACTTCAAGTGTTGGGTCTCCATTTTCATCCAACTTAAATAGGAAGAATTCTGGCTCTGGCCCAAGGTTGAAGGACTTGAATCCTACTTCTTCCATGTGATGAAGAGCACGCTTCAAATTGCCACGAGGGTCACCTGCAAATGGTTCACCTTCTGTTGTATAGACATCACAGATCAAACCTGCAACACTTCCATTTTCATCTCCCCACGGGAAGACTGTCCATGTATCCAAGTCTGGGTACAAGTACATATCCGACTCATTGATACGTACAAAACCTTCAATAGAAGATCCATCAAACATAGCCTTGTTTGACAAGACTTTATCTAACTGTTCATCTGTAGCAGGAATTTCGACGTTTTTCATGGTTCCCAAAATATCTGAGAACATGAGACGAATAAAGGTAACATTTTTTTCCTTGACTTCACGACGAATATCTGCAGCTATGATTGGCATGAGTTTTCTCCTTAATGTATGACTACTTGCGGTTGCCTAACCGCGACCAAAAGGTGACCGTACTGAAGCAAAGCGACCCTGTTGGAGGAGTTCATTGTGAAGTGCACGACGCACCTCAGTCTGACTCACCGCTTTCTTGGATTTCGCTTCACGTTCAGCATATTTTTTCTTAATGGCAGCGATATTATAACCTTCAGAGATATAATCTTTGATTTCAAGCAGACGATCCATGTCATTCAAGGAATACATGCGACGGTTCCCTTCGTTTCGATCAGGCTTAATCAACTCTTGATCTTCATAATAACGAATCTGACGCGCCGATAAATCGGTCAACTTCATAACACTGCCGATAGGAAAAACAGCCATATTTCGGCGAAATTCTTTTTCCTTCATTTACAATTTCCTTCTTTCTGTCTATTATAGTCTAAAAAAAGACAAACGTCAATTGATAATGTTATAAAATGTAACATTATTTTTCTTTTTTCTCTAAAAAGAGCCGAATACGATCAATATCGTAATTTACGAGAATTGCGACAAAAACTCCCATGAACGTTTCTGATACACGCGCAAACACGTACAAAATTGTTTCACCACTCGGAATCGATAGGGTAATGATTAACATAGCTGCTACACCACCAATAACCCCTGCTTTGTTATTCATGGCTACATTTGTCATAATGGTTAACATGGTGCAGATTGGAACAACTACCAAGGTCACCCAAAAGGCTTCGTGGAAAAAGGTATTTAATAGGAAGAAGACCAGGGCATAGAGACCACCGATACTATTTCCAAGAATACGCGAAGTTCCGAAATGAACACTCTTATCAAAACTCTCCCTCAAGCTAAAAACGGCTGTCAAAGCACCAATTTGAAGACCTTTCCAGCCAAAAAAGCCAAAAATCAAGAGAACTAGAAAAACAGCAATACCTGTTTTAAAGGTTCGCATACCAAGTTTGAACTGGGATTTATCGAATTTATATTTTTTAAAATAACTCATAATCTCAACTTTCTATTTCCATTTTATCATAAATCGGTGATTTTTATGAGTAATAGTTGAGAGGAAGCGTTTTTATTTTAAGCAAAAGAAAAGAGGAACTTTCATTCCTCTCTTCTTTGATTTATTTATAAAATCTTATTTTTCTGTCAAGGCTGCAAGTCCTGGAAGAACTTTACCTTCGAGAAGTTCCATTGATGCTCCACCACCAGTAGAGATCCATGAGAATTTATCTGCACGTCCAAGATTGATCGCTGCAGCAGCTGAGTCACCACCACCAATGATTGATTTAACTCCTGGTTGTTTCACGATAGCGTCCATCACACCGATTGTTCCAGCTTGGAAGTCTGGGTTTTCAAATACACCCATAGGTCCGTTCCATACAACTGTTTTCGCACCAGTCAAAGCTTCGTCAAATTTAGCGATAGATTTTGGACCGATGTCAAGACCAAGGAAGCCTTCAGAAACTGCTTCACCTTCAGTGTCACGCACTTCAGTGTAACCAGCAAATGCGTTAGCTTCTTTTGAGTCAACTGGCAAGATCAATTTACCGTTTGCTTTTTCAAGAAGAGCTTTCGCAACATCCAATTTGTCTTCTTCTACAAGTGAGTTACCGATTTCGATACCTTGTGCTTTGTAGAATGTGTAAGTCATACCACCACCGATAAGGACTTTATCAGCTTTTTCAAGCAAGTTTTCGATAACACCGATCTTGTCTGAAACTTTTGAACCACCAAGGATAGCCACGAATGGACGTTCTGGAGTTTCAACTGCTTCTTGGATGTAGGCAATTTCGTTTTCAAGAAGGAAACCAGCAACTGCTTTTTCAACGTTTGCTGAGATACCAACGTTAGATGCGTGTGCACGGTGAGCTGTACCGAATGCATCGTTTACGAAGATACCATCTCCAAGTGATGCCCAGTATTTACCAAGTTCAGGATCGTTTTTAGATTCTTTCTTGCCATCAACATCTTCGTAACGAGTGTTTTCAACCAAGAGAACTTGTCCATCTTCAAGAGCGTTGATAGCTGCTTCCAATTCAGCACCACGAGTAACACCTGGGAAAACAACGTCTTGGCCCAATTTAGCTGCCAAGTCTGCTGCTACAGGAGCAAGTGATTTACCAGCTTTATCAGCTTCTTCTTTCACACGTCCAAGGTGAGAGAAAAGAATTGCACGTCCACCTTGTTCGATGATGTACTTAATAGTTGGAAGAGCTGCTGTGATACGGTTGTCGTTAGTGATTACGCCATCTTTCAATGGTACGTTGAAGTCAACACGAACGAGGACTTTTTTACCTTTCAAGTCAACGTCTTTAACAGTAAGTTTTGCCATGTTACAAAAACCCCTTTATTTATTTTATTCGAAACTATTATATCACACTTTGGAAATATAAGGAAAGATTTCACAAGATTTTTCGATATTTAATCTTTGTGACATCCTAGAGTATATTATTTTTGCTTTTTCTAACGAATTTTCTTTCTAAAATCTTAGCTTAACACTTGTTAGATTTACTTTTATCCTTTAAAATAGAATAGGAGAAATTCCGTTATTATTTTTCGGAGGAAAAAGAAATGTCCATTAATTGGCAGGAAATTTTATTTCACTTTTTAGGTGGTCTGGGACTATTCTTATATAGTATCAAGACCATGGGAGACGGTTTGCAACAAGCTGCTGGAGATCGCCTTCGTTTTTACATTGACAAGTACACTAGCAATCCGTTCTTCGGTGTGCTAGTTGGTATCGGTATGACGGCGCTAATTCAGTCAAGTTCTGGGGTCACAGTCATTACAGTGGGGCTAGTCAGCGCAGGACTTTTGACCTTGCGTCAAGCTATCGGTATTGTCATGGGTGCCAATATTGGAACTACCGTTACATCCTTTATCATCGGTTTTAAGCTAGGAGATTACGCCTTACCAATGCTTTTCATCGGAGCGATTTGTCTCTTCTTCACCAAGAATCGCTCTATCAATAACATCGGACGTATCATTTTTGGTGTAGGTGGTATCTTCTTCGCTCTCAATCTTATGAGCGGTGCAATGGAACCTCTAAAAGACCTGCAAGTCTTTAGAGACTATATGGTTGAACTAAGTAAGAGTCCTATTCTAGGTGTCTTTGTCGGAACTGGACTAACCCTACTCATTCAAGCTTCTTCCGCAACTATCGGTATCCTACAGAATCTTTACGCAAGTGGTTTGATTGATCTACAAGGTGCCCTACCAGTCTTGTTTGGTGATAATATCGGAACGACCATTACAGCTATTATTGCTTCTCTTGGAGCCAATATCGCTGCCAAACGTGTTGCTGGTGCCCATGTCGCCTTTAACGTGATTGGTACGGTTATCTGTATTGTCTTCCTTGTACCTTTCACTGGCTTGATTCAATGGTTTGAATCTACACTCAATCTGGCTCCAGAAATGACCATTGCCTTCGCCCACGGAACCTTTAATATCACAAATACTATTATCCAATTTCCATTCATCGGAGCCTTGGCCTACTTTGTAACCAAGCTCATCCCTGGTGAAGATGAAGTTGTCAAGTACGAGCCACTTTATCTTGATGAGCATTTGATTAAACAAGCTCCATCAATCGCTCTCGGAAATGCCAAAAAAGAACTCCTTCACTTGGGAAATTATGCTTCTAAAGCCTTTGACCTTTCATACAACTACATCATTGACCTTAATGAAAAGGTAGCTGAAAAAGGCCACAAGACAGAAGAAGCCATCAATACCATTGATGAAAAATTGACTCGTTACCTGATTACTCTTTCAAGCGAGGCTCTTAGCCAGAAAGAAAGTGAAGTGCTCACCAACATCCTGGATTCATCCCGTGATTTGGAACGGATTGGGGACCACGCAGAAGCCCTAATCAATCTGACTGACTACCTTCAACGTAAAAATGTCGAGTTCTCTGAAGCTGCTTTGCAGGAATTGGCTGATATCTATCAAAAAACCACTGGCTTTATCAAGGATGCCCTTGATAGTGTAGAAAATAATGATATTGAAAAAGCTCAAAGTCTGATTGAACGCCATAAAGAAATCAACAATATGGAACGTATTCTCAGAAAGACCCACATCAAACGCCTCAACAAGGGCGAGTGTTCAACACAAGCTGGGGTCAACTTTATCGACATCATTTCCCACTATACTCGTGTATCTGATCACGCTATGAATCTAGCTGAAAAAGTTATCGCTGAACAAATCTAAGAACCAAGAAGCTATCCTAAATAGGATGGCTTTTTCTTCTCCTAATCAAGAATTACTCTTCTACCATATAGAAAAATGCTTTGATTCACAATGGAATCAAAGCATTTTAAAGAGCTCTCCGTACATAAGCGCAGAAGCTGCAGTTCCTCTGTACTTTGCTTCTTCTCTTTTGATAAAGCGAGCCAAGTTGAGCAACTCAGGTGCCGGATGTTTGGGATTTAGGAGCAATTCACGATTGACCAGGCCTGAGAGACGAACTGCCAGCAATTGCTCATTTGTAGTAGGCAGTTTTTTAGCAGTCTCTAGGAGAGCAGCAACTAAATCTTCACTCAAATCATGTCGAGCATGATTGTAAAGATCTTTCACAAGGCTTTCTAGGTTTGGTTCTACCATCCCTACCACCTCCCTTATGGTTTAATAATTTTTAATCAAATCAACTGTTGAACGATCCAATTTCTTCACCAAGGCTTGCAAGAAAGCTTGCGCTTCTAAGAAGTCATCCATAGCGTAGAGGGTTTGATGAGAATGGATATAACGAGCGCAAACACCGATTGTTGTAGATGGGACACCACCATTTTTCAGATGAGCTGCACCAGCGTCTGTTCCGCCTTTACCACAGTAGTATTGGTACTTGATACCAGCTTCTTCAGCCGTTGTCAAAAGGAAATCCTTCATTCCTGGGAGAAGCAAGTGACCTGGGTCGTAGAAACGAATCAAGGTTCCATCTCCAATCTTGCCTTGACCGCCATAAACATCACCAGCAGGTGAGCAGTCAACTGCTAGGAAAACTTCTGGGTCAAACTTAGTTGTGGAAGTATGAGCACCACGAAGACCAACTTCTTCTTGGACGTTAGAGCCAAGATAGAGTTCATTGCCAAGTTTTTGACCTGACAGAGCTTCTGCTAACTCACTAACCATGAGCACACCGTAGCGGTTATCCCAAGCTTTTGAGATGATATTTTTTTCATTGGCTGTCAAGATTGCAGAGCTATCTGGTACGATGGTATCGCCAGGACGGATGCCAAAGCTTTCTGCCTCAACCTTGTCCGCAAAACCACCATCAAAAATAATATCTGAAATAGCTGGCATGGTTGGTCCACCTGTTCCACGTGTCAAATGTGGAGGTACTGATCCTGAGATTACTGGAATTTCACGACCATCACGTGTTAAGAGTTTAAAACGTTGGCTGCTGACTACCATGGGGTTCCAGCCACCGATTTCTACGACACGGAAGGTACCATCTGGCTTGATTTCGCTGACCATAAAACCAACTTCATCCATGTGAGAAGCGACCAAGACGCGCGGTGCATCTGCAGTTTCTGAATGTTTAATTCCGAAAATACCACCCAAGCCATCTGTCACCACTTCATCCACGTGCGGTGTCAACTTTTCACGAAGATAAGCACGGACAGGTGCTTCATGACCTGAGATCGCAGCAAGTTCTGTTACTTCTTTGATTTTTGAAAATAATGTTGTCATTTCAGTTCCTTCTTTCTTTCATCCATTTTACCACTTTTTATAGGAGAAGGATAGCGGGAAGGTGGATTTCTAAGTTAGTATCTTAGTCTTACTGTATCTTAGAAAAAGATTGTATTTTCTTGCATGTGAGGTGAAATCTAAGAACTATTCCAAGACCAATCAAACTATTAATTCCCAAACAAAAAAATAATTCAATGATATATTTTTTACATTTTCACAAAAATTACAGAAAATGGTTGCCTTTGCCTTCTTCTTTCTTTAAAATAGTACAAAACTAGGAAAAGGAAAAAATCATGACCAAAACAATTCTTGTTACAGGTGGGGCTGGCTACATTGGCTCCCATACCGTTAAAGCTCTTTTAAATGCTGGCCATCAGGTACATGTTCTAGATAATCTCTCTACAGGAAATCGAGCGGCTGTGGATAGTCGTGCTAGCTTTAAGCAACTGGATGTTTATGATGCTAGTGCCCTAAAAGCTTACTTAGAAGAAAATCAGATTGATGCTGTTCTTCATTGTGCAGGTGAGATTGTTGTGAGCGAAAGTATTGAAAATCCAAGTAAATACTTCACTGCCAATGTTGCTGGTATGAACCAAGTTCTCAAAGTCTTGTCTGAAGTTGGCATTCAAAAAATTATGTTCTCTTCGACTGCTTCCCTCTATGGTAATAACTGTATTGACAAGCCAGCAACTGAAGATACCCTGCTCGACCCTGTCAACCCTTATGCAGAAACAAAACTAATGGGCGAACGAATGATTTACTGGATGGCCAATCGCTACGATTGGAAATATGTTATTTTCCGTTACTTTAATGTTGCTGGGGCTGAAATGGATGCTTCAAACGGTCTGCGTGTGAAAAATCCAACTCACATCATTCCCAATATCACCAAGACCGCATTGGGACAAAATGATAGCCTAAAAATATTTGGAGATGACTACGATACACGTGATGGTTCATGTATTCGAGATTACATTCATGTCTTGGACCTTGCACAGGCTCATGTTAAAGGAATGAACTACCTATTTCAAGAAGACAGTTCTTCTCAAATCTTTAACTTAGGAACTGAAAAAGGCTATACTGTCAAAGAAATCTTTAAAACTGCTGAAGAATTACTGAATCAAAAAATACCACACGAAATTGTTGCTCGCCGTGCTGGTGACCCAGCCAGCGTCCTAGCAGACGCATCAAAAGCTAAACAATATCTTGATTGGAAGGCTAGCTACTCCCTCGAAGATATTATTTTATCTGATTATCGTTGGCGTGTGAAAGAGGGGAAAAACATTTTGGAATAAGAAAACAGAGGAGAAAGTCCTAGTGCTCTCTCCTTGTTTTATTCATTAAATTGTCAGAAAATTTATTGACAGATTAAAGAAATCATGTTACAGTAATATCCGCAGGTATCTTTCGATACCAAATCTACATGAAAGGACGGGGTATGAAACTTTCTCATTATTTAATTGGCTTACTTTTACTCCTAGTCTTTCTCTCTATTAGCATTGGAACCAGTGATTTTTCATGGGGAAGACTCTTTGCTCTGGATCATGAAACTTGGCTCCTCTTTCAAGAGTCGCGTCTTCCTAGGACGATTAGTATTCTCCTGACAGCCTCTAGTATGAGTATGGCAGGCCTTCTCATGCAGACTATCACTCAGAATCAGTTTGCTGCTCCAAGCACGGTTGGAACGACTGAAGCCGCTAAACTGGGAATGGTGTTAAGCCTCTTTGTCTTTCCGTCTGCGAGTCTGACCCAAAAGATGCTCTTTGCTTTTGGCTCATCGATTGTATTTACCCTCTTCTTCCTGGCCTTTATGACTATTTTTACCGTAAAGGAAAGGTGGATGTTGCCCTTGATTGGGATTATTTATAGTGGGATTATCGGTTCTGTGACAGAAGTTATCGCCTATCGTTTCAATCTGGTTCAGAGTATGACTGCCTGGACCCAGGGCTCCTTCTCCATGATTCAGACCCATCAGTATGAATGGCTTTTCTTAGGCCTCATTATCCTGATAGCCGTTTGGAAATTATCCCAAACTTTTACCATCATGAATCTGGGCAAGGAAGCCAGTGAGAGTTTGGGGATTTCCTACTCCTTACTCGAAAAACTGGCTCTCTTTCTGGTGGCGCTAACGACTAGTGTCACCATGATTACCGTGGGTGGCTTGCCCTTTCTCGGAGTTATTGTCCCCAATCTTGTTCGCAAGCACTATGGAGATAATCTAAGTCAAACCAAACTCATCGTCGCTCTGGTTGGTGCCAATCTGGTCCTAGCCTGCGATATCCTATCCCGAGTTCTGATTCGGCCCTATGAGCTGTCTGTCAGCCTCTTGCTAGGAATCATCGGTAGCCTCGTCTTTATCCTACTTCTCTGGAGAGGGGGAAGAAAAGATGCAGTTTAAAAGTAAACATACTAAGCTCTTCTGGATTCTCATTATTCTGACCATCGGAGCTTGTCTCCTCTACTTTTGGCCCATTACTCACCTGTCAGCCTTTGCTTGGAAGTTGCGTTCCCAAAAGGTTATCGTTTATCTCTTGGTAGCCATCGCGACAGGGATTTCTACCATTAGTTTTCAAACCCTAACGGAAAATCGCTTCCTGACGCCAAGCATTTTGGGAATTGAATCCTTCTACGTCCTACTACAAACCCTACTACTGGTTTTTGAAAGTAAGTTTCTTCAACTCGGGAAGTCTCCTATTTTAGAATTCCTAGTCTTACTTCTACTTCAATCCCTCTTCTTTCTCGCCTTGCAAGGCTACTTGAAGACACTGATGAAGCAAGACCTTGTCTTCATTTTGTTGATATGTCTAGCCCTCGGAAGTCTCTTTCGAAATATCAGTACCTTCCTTCAGGTCCTGATGGATCCAAACGAATACGATAAACTGCAGAACAGTCTCTTTGCCTCCTTTCAACATCTCAACACTTCCATCCTAGCTATCGGTTCTCTGATTATCCTTGCTTTGACAATCTTTTTCTTTCGAAAAGCAGTCATTCTGGATGTCTTGCACCTGCAAAGAGAAACGGCTCAGATATTGGGGCTCAATGTTGAAAAAGAACAGAGAGAACTCCTCTGGGGTATCATGCTTTTGACCTCAACGGCCACTGCCTTGGTAGGGCCTATTGCCTTCTTCGGCTTTATGCTGGCTAACCTCACCTACCTGATTGTCAAAGACTATCGGCACAAGTTACTCTTTATCGTAGCCATTCTGGTTGGATTTATTAGCTTGACCTTGGGGCAAGCCCTGATTGAACGAGTCTTTGCGCTGGAAATTCGCATCAGTATGATTATCGAGAGCGTAGGTGGTCTCTTATTCTTTATCTTACTCTACAGGAGGGCGCGTCAGTGAAACTGGAAAACATTGACAAATCCATTCAAAAACAGGATATTTTGCAAGGCATTTCGCTTGAAGTCAGTCCTCAGAAACTGACAGCCTTCATTGGTCCAAATGGTGCTGGAAAATCGACTCTCCTCTCCATCATGAGCAGACTGACCAAGAAAGATCAGGGAATTCTCAGTATCAAAGGCCGTGAAATCGAGAGCTGGAATTCGCAAGAACTAGCCCAAGAACTGACCATCCTAAAGCAGAAAATCAATTACCAAGCCAAATTGACTGTTGAAGAACTGGTCAGTTTTGGACGTTTTCCCTACAGCCGTGGTCGACTGAGAGCAGAAGACTGGGAAAAAATCCGAGAAACTCTGGATTATCTGGAACTGACAAACTTAAAAGACCGCTACATCGATAGCCTGTCTGGAGGCCAGCTCCAACGTGTCTTTATCGCTATGGTACTGGCCCAGGATACAGACTTTATCTTGCTAGACGAACCGCTCAACAATCTCGATATCAAGCAAAGCGTCAGCATGATGCAGATTCTTCGACGACTGGTGGAGGAACTCGGCAAGACCATTATCATCGTCCTCCACGATATCAACATGGCCAGCCAGTATGCGGATGAAATTGTCGCCTTCAAGGACGGTCGAGTCTTTAGCAAGGGAACTACTGCTCAAATCATGCAGGCTGACCTGCTCAGTCAACTCTATGAGATTCCCATCACGCTGGCTGATATCAATGGCAAAAAGATCTGTATCTATAGCTAGCAACTCAGAAACTCGAGTTAGAAGAAACTTTGTCTCTTAGTCAATAAAACCTAGAGACTCCCTAAATCGTTATCACATTTTAAAAAGGAGAAATCATGAAAACATCCCTTAAACTTTACCTCACTGCCCTAATAGCTAGTTTCTTGCTCCTACTTGGTGCATGTAGTACAAACTCAAGCACTAGTAAGACGGAGTCAAGTAGCTCTGCTCCAACAGAGGTAACCATTAAAAGTTCACTAGGTGTAGTCACACTTTCAAAAGTCCCTGAAAAGATTGTGACCTTTGACCTCGGTGCTGCGGATACTATTCGCGCTTTAGGTTTTGAAAAGAATATCGTCGGAATGCCTACAAAAACTGTTCCGACTTATCTTAAAGACCTAGCTGGAAAAGTTAAAAATGTTGGTTCTATGGTTGAGCCAGACCTAGAAGCCCTTGCTGCTCTTGAACCAGACCTAATTATCGCTTCACCACGTACCCAAAAATTCGTAGATAAGTTCAACGAAATCGCTCCGACTGTTCTCTTCCAAGCAAGCAAGGATGACTACTGGACTTCTACCAAGGCCAATATCGAATCCCTAGCAAGCGCCTTTGGTGAAACAGGTACACAGAAAGCCAAGGAAGAATTGGCTAAGCTAGACAAGAGCATCCAAGAAGTCGCTACTAAAAATGAAAGCTCTGACAAAAAAGCCCTCGCGATTCTCCTCAATGAAGGAAAAATGGCTGCCTTTGGTGCCCAATCTCGTTTCTCTTTCTTGTACCAAACCTTGAAATTCAAGCCAACTGATACTCAATTTGAAGACTCACGCCACGGACAGGAAGTCAGCTTTGAAAGTGTGAAAGAAATCAATCCTGACATCCTCTTTGTCATCAACCGTACCCTTGCCATCGGTGGGGACAACTCCAGCAACGACGGTGTCCTAGAAAATGCCCTTATCGCTGAAACTCCTGCCGCTAAAAATGGTAAGATTATCCAACTAACACCAGACCTCTGGTATCTAAGTGGTGGCGGGCTTGAATCAACAAAACTCATGATTGAAGACGCACAAAAAGCTTTGAAATAAGCCTCTTCAAACTCAATTTAAGTAAAATTTTGACATTCTAAAACGCATCCTATCAAGCTCACTCTGTACTGACCCCAAAAAGTTAGACAATTAATTTATCCGAAGGATTTAGTTCTGTATTGCACAGGACTGAGTCCTTTTAGTTTTACCTTAATTCGTTTATTGTTGTAGTAATCAATATAGTCTACAATGGCTTGTTCCAATTGGTTGAGCGACTCAAATGACTTCTCATAACCATAAAACATCTCCGATTTCAGAATACCAAAGAAAGATTCCATCATGCCGTTGTCTGGGCTGTTACCTTTACGTGACATGGATGCTTGAATTCCCTTACCCTCTAGAAACTGATGATAAGAATCGTGTTGGTATTGCCAACCTTGGTCACTATGGAGAATCGTATTCTTATAGTGTTTCTCTGTGAAGGCCTGTTCCAACATCGTTTTTACTTGTTCTAAGTTGGGTGAAGTTGAAAGATTATAGGCGATAATTTCGCTATTAAAGCCATCTAAAACTGGTGATAAGTAAAGCTTTTGAGTACTTGCTGGAATGGCAAATTCTGTCACAT
>NZ_WIJO01000109.1:0-848 GCF_009496205.1 Streptococcus mitis | reverse complement strand
AACCCAGAAACCAGCGATAGGCGGTATTGACCTCAATGTCCTTGATAGTTTGGCGCATGGAACGGATACCGTAGAAACATTGGATGAGAGGGATTTTAACCAGCATAACAGGGTCTAAACTAGGACGCCCTTTATCCTCAGAATAAGTATCTGCGACCAAGTCATAGATGAAGGAAAAATCGATAACTTGCTCAACTTGACGAAGAAAATGGTCTTGCGGAACGAGTTCGTCTAGCGTGTAAAAACCAACTTGATTGTGGTTGTAGTCTAGATTTTCTTTGTGAAACATAGGGAATACCTCACAACTTTTCTTACATCTATTATACGACTTTACACAAAGAAAAGCCCTTAGAAACTTGTAGTCTAAGGACTTTGTCTCCAAAAAAGAGTCTGGGACAAAAGTCTAACCTTAGATATAAAAAGCGAACAAAACGAGTTATCTGACACTCAGAATTCTGTCTTGTTCGCTTTTTTGTCGAATCAATCGATTTTAAAATTTATAATAAAGAATTCCGAAAATCAAAATCTTTTTGTCCCAGCCTCTTTTTTTGGAGATAAGGGACTATTGTCCCAACCTCCTTTATTTGAAAAAAGACAGTAAAAAGCTCAAAAAATCATTTCCTGTGCTATACTGTAATTGAAATTTTTTTAGTTTTGGCGTTAGAACTGTTTCCTCAGTCCTAGCGCCTTTTCTTTTTGATAAGTCTGCTTGGTGGAGAGTAGTTTGTAAATGATTCTGAGAATCTTATGAGCACAAGCAATAATCGCCTTCCTCTTGCTTCCTCTTTGGGAAATTCGATTGTAAAAAGAAGAAAAAGCTGGATCCTTAGATAGAATGTGCTGCAATT
>NZ_WIJO01000108.1:0-858 GCF_009496205.1 Streptococcus mitis | reverse complement strand
AAAAGCAAGGAGTTCATGGGCTGACTTTCCATTCAAAGCAGCGCGTTTGACACTGTTGACATGCGAACAAACGAGATTAATGTCCTCTTGAGTTAAGTTGTCAAAAGAAGTTCCCTTTGGTAGAATATCGCGAATCAGCGTGTGATTTTTCTCAATTCTGTCTTTCTGGTCAGAGCGATTAGGGTCACAAAAGAAGAGTCTACTCTCTCCTCGCACATCCATTTCGATTTCATCAACCCTGACAAACTCTTCACCATTATCTGTCAGAATGACAGGAAAGAGTTGGAAGAAATCTTTGTCAGCTTGGTGAAGAGTGTTCTTGATGTCATAGAGGTGTTTGGTAACCTCAAGGGCAGTTTTATTATCCAGAAGTCTAGCGAAGATAAAGTTACAGAAAGATAGATTGAAGGTGAGTAGGACTTTACCTCCCATCCTCCCCAGAACTGTATCCATTTCTAGCCAAGAGTCTAGTTGATTAAGGGCTAAATAGTTTTGGAAATCCTCATAGGAACGGCTTTTTTTCGCTTCTTTAGGGATGGAAGGTAGCTTACTTTTCCGTCTTTCTTTGAATTTAACGGCTCTGGCTAGGTCAATAGGAGCGATAGATAGGTATCCTTTTCGGATGTGTCGATAGACAGTTGAGGAGCTGACATCAAGGTTATGAGTTTTGAGGATATGATAGATGTGTTGTCCCTTTTTAACACCATCAGAAATGACTTTGTCCATGTCCCAGAAGGTCTTGGAATTGAGGGGAGTTCCTTCACGAGCTTCGACAAGAGTTTGTTCGTACTGCTTTTGAGCTTGCTTAGCGAGGTAGAAGATTTTTTTAAATCCACAATTTTGTCTTCTTTTAGGGCA
>NZ_WIJO01000107.1:0-1142 GCF_009496205.1 Streptococcus mitis | reverse complement strand
TTTGATACGACGGGCATGTCGTGCATCTGAGGTGTAAGTCCTCCGTGGGCACTCGCTACCGGTGAACCCAATAGCGATTCCCAAGCCTGATTATCGTGAGGTAGCGGGGAGAGGAAAGGATAGCGAAATCGTGGCTCTACAAACAGGAACGTGATAGTAAGGCGTATATAGCGGATAAGGGGGCCTGAAACTCTAAAGTCCAAAAAGGTAGTAACCTATATGCGTAAATTACGAGAGTAATTGAATTCGGACTAAGATTTATCTTTTTCACTGTAACCTTTTAACGTCCTCATATCTTGTATAAACGAGGAAAGATGTACGACTTATCCCGTGAGGTCTCATGAGCGCTGAAAGCGTAGTAACAACGAATCATGAGAAGTCAGCCGAGCCCATAGTAGTGAGGAAACTTCTGTAATGGAAGTGGAGCGAAGGGGTGAACAACTAATTGAAGTAATCCTACTTCACTTGTGCCTGTAAAACGAACGGTCTGATAGAACTGGACTCTGTCACGTACTGACTAGATGAAAGTTCACTAATATAAGATGTCCCTCAGGCACCAAAACAAGAAAGGAATACGCACATGTCAAAATTGCTAGATAAGATATTATCACGCGAAAATATGCTGGAAGCTTACAATTAAGTAAAATCCAATAAGGGCTCAGCTGGGATTGATGGAATTACTATCGAAGATATGGATAATTATCTCAGACAAAACTGGCGCCTGACTAAGGAACTGATAAAACAGAGAAAATATAAGCCTCAACCAGTTCTCAGAGTTGAGATTCCCAAACCAAACGGAGGTATCCGTCAACTAGGAATTCCAACAGTTATGGATAGAATGATTCAATAGGTCATTGTTCAAGTCATTAGCCCTATCTGTGAACCCCATTTCTCAGATACGAGCTATGGATTTAGACCAAATAGGTCGTGTGAAAAAGCTATCATGAAGCTCTTAGAGTACTTAAATGACGGCTATGAGTGGATAGTGGATATAGACCTAGAGAAATTTTTCGATGAGGAAATTTATCTCCTCTCTTATCCAATATCATGCTTAATGAATTGGACAAGGAATTAGAAAAGAGGGGACTTCGATTTGTGCGCTACGCAGATGATTGTGTGATTACGGTCGGAAGCGAGGCTGC
>NZ_WIJO01000106.1:0-1251 GCF_009496205.1 Streptococcus mitis | reverse complement strand
AATGTCGAGTAGTTTTGTGATAAAATGTAATTGTTCCATATGATTCTTTCTAATGAGTTGTTTTGTCGCTTTTCATTATAGGTCATATGGGACTTTTTTTCTACAACAAAATAGGCTCCATAATATCCATAGGGGATTTACCCACTACAAATATTATAGAGCCCTTATAGTTTGAAACTATAGGATTGCCTAGGAAAGAAATGTTAGAGGGAACCAGTAGTTTTTGGTATAATGGAAGATATTTGAAAGAAAAGAGAAGTGATATGACACAGATTATTGATGGGAAGGCTCTAGCAGCTAAGTTACAAGGACAGCTGGCTAAAAAGACTGCAAGATTAAAGGAAGAAACTGGTCTAGTACCTGGTTTGGTGGTGATTTTAGTTGGAGACAACTCTGCCAGCCAAGTCTATGTTCGCAACAAGGAGAGGTCAGCCCTTGCAGCAGGATTCCGTAGTGAAGTTGTGCGAGTTCCAGAGAACATTACTCAAGAGGAATTGTTAGACTTGATTGCCAAATACAATCAAGATCCAGCTTGGCATGGGATTTTGGTTCAGTTGCCATTACCAAAGCACATTGATGAAGAGGCAGTTTTATTAGCCATTGATCCAGAAAAGGATGTGGATGGTTTTCATCCTCTAAATATGGGACGCCTTTGGTCTGGACATCCAGTTATGATTCCATCAACACCTGCAGGAATTATGGAAATGTTTCATGAATATGGTATTGACTTGGAAGGTAAAAATGCGGTCGTCATCGGTCGTTCCAATATCGTTGGAAAGCCCATGGCCCAGCTTCTTTTGGCCAAGAATGCAACAGTGACCTTGACCCACTCACGCACCCATAATCTTGCTAAGGTTGCTGCTAAAGCGGATATTCTGGTGGTCGCAATCGGTCATGCCAAGTTTGTGACTGCTGACTTTGTCAAACCAGGTGCGGTTGTCATTGATGTAGGGATGAACCGCGATGAAAATGGTAAGCTTTGTGGGGATGTTGATTATGAGGCGGTTGCACCACTGGCTAGCCATATCACGCCAGTTCCTGGAGGTGTTGGTCCTATGACCATTACTATGCTAATGGAGCAAACTTATCAAGCAGCACTTCGGACATTGGATATAAAATAGGAAAAAAGAACCTGAGACAAAATAGTTCTCAGCCACAAAAAAGCTAGAGATTTCCAATTGCGGAACTCTAGCTTTTTAATTTTGAGTCGTTCTCTTATTGTATTTGAGGAGGTTATTGGCCATAAGTACC
>NZ_WIJO01000105.1:0-1312 GCF_009496205.1 Streptococcus mitis | reverse complement strand
ACTCATGACAGAAAAAGAAGTTTAGCCTATACTGAAGGCGAACAATACCAAACCGTGGTGTTTAATAGGGCTTTTCCTAGCCTGTATAAAAAACTGGATGAACAAGAGTCGTGAGCTAATTCGAATATGCCTTGAGCATGAAAATATCTTACTAGTAGCCTCTTGTTCTATTGTTCAAATAGTTAACAGGAGGTTTTTATAATGGAAGTCATGATTGAAACGTGTTGTGGTATTGATGTCCACCAAAAATCCATTGTTTGTTGTATTCTAGACTGTCCACTAGATACCAATAAACCAAAGAAAATTCAGAAGAAATTTGGGACAACTACAGTAGCTCTTCGCAATGCCTTAGATTGGGTGGTGAAAAACCATATCACACATGTCTTTTTTGAAAGTACTGGGCAATATTGGCTCCCTCTCTTTACTATCTTTTCAGATTCTGATTTCGTCTTAGTACTTGCCAATCCTCAACATATCAAGAATGTGCCTGGTCGAAAAACAGACATGAAGGACGCTGAATGGATTGCTCAACTCGGCCGTTGCGGACTGATTGAACCTTCCTATATTCCAGCACCTGAAGTGGTACAGCTTCGTTTACTGACACGTCGCATGCGTTCTTACAAGCAGCGTCAAACTCAAGTCAAAAATGAAATTCACAATCTCTTACAACGGGCCAATATCAAGCTAAGCAGTTATCTTTCTGATATTTTTTCTAAGACGGGGCAAGCACTTTTAAAATTATTCATTAACGGAGAAGCAATTAATGTAGAATCTGTTATCTCTTGTATCCAGAAGCGAGTGAAAGCAAGTCCAGAAGAACTCGTGGAAGCGATGGAAGGAAAGTTGTCACTAGAAGACCGCTTCCTCTTAGGCCAGAGCTTAGAGGAGTGTCAGATGTATCAGGAACTCATTGAAAAATTGACCGATGAGATTCAACACTACATCGAAAAGGAGTTTCCCTGAGGAAAATAGGATACTTCAAACCATTCCAGGTGTGAATGAAAACTGTGCTGCCACTATTCTAGCTGAGATTGGACCAACTGTTACGACCTTTCCATCCGATGCACACTTAGCATCATGGGCTGGGCTCTGTCCAGGGTCTTATGAAAGTGCTGGCATTAAAAAATCCTCACACATCACGCAAGGAAATCGCTATATCAAACAGGCTTTGACCCTGTCGGGATTAATTGCAGCACATTCTATCTAAGGATCCAGCTTTTTCTTCTTTTTACAATCGAATTTCCCAAAGAGGAAGCAAGAGGAAGGCGATTATTGCTTGTGCTCATAAGATTCTCAGAATCATTTACAAACT
>NZ_WIJO01000104.1:0-1389 GCF_009496205.1 Streptococcus mitis | reverse complement strand
GGCTCTGTGTCAACTGTAGTGGGTTGAAGAAAAGTTAAGATCGAGAAAGGACACATTTCGTCCTTTCTTTTTTGATGTTCAGAGCAATAAAAATCCGTTTTTTGAAGTTTTCAAAGTTTCGAAATCCAAAGGCATTGCGCTTGATGAGTTTAATGAGATTATTAGTCGCTTCTAATTTGGCGTTGGAATAGGGTAATTGAAGAGCGTTGACAATCTTTTCTTTATCCTTGAGGAATGTTTTAAAGACAGTCTGAAAAAGAGGATGAACCTGCTTTAGATTGTCCTCGATAAGTCCGAAAAATTTGTCTGGCTCCTTGTTCTGAAAGTGAAAAAGTAAGAGTTGATAGAGATGGTAGTGGTGTTTCAACTCTTCTGAATAGCTCAAAAGCTTGTCTAGAATCTCTTTATTCGTTAAGTGCATACGAAAAGTAGGGCGATAAAAACGTTTATCACTCAGTTTACGACTATCCTGCTGGATGAGCTTCCAGTAGCGTTTGATAGCCTTGTATTCATGAGATTTTCGCTCAAATTGATTCATGATTTGGACACGAACACGACTCATAGCACGGCTTAAGTGTTGTACAATGTGAAATCGATCTAGAACGATTTTAGCACATGGAAAAAGCTGTTTAGCCAAGGCATAATAAGGACTAAACATATCCATAGTAATGATTTTCACCTGACAACGAACGACTCTATCGTAGCGCAGAAAGTGATTTCGGATGATAGCTTGTGTTCTACCTTCAAGAACGGTGATAATGTTGAGATTATCAAAATCTTGTGCAATGAAACTCATCTTTCCCTTGGTAAAGGCATACTCGTCCCAAGACATAATCTCTGGAAGATGAGAAAAATCATGCTTAAAACGGAAGTCATTGAGTTTTCGAATGACAGTTGAAGTTGAAATGGAAAGCTGATGTGCAATATCGGTCATAGAAGTCTTTTCAATCAGCTTATGAGCAATTTTTTGGTTGATAATACGAGGAATTTGGTGATTTTTCTCGACGAGAGAGGTCTGTGAGACCATCATTTTAGAGCAATGATAGCACTTGAAACGACGCTTTTTAAGGAGGATTCTGGTAGGCATACCAGTTGTTTCAAGGTAAGGAATTTTCGATGGTTTTTGGAAGTCATATTTCTTCATTTGACTTCCACATTCAGGACAAGATGGGGCCTCATAATCCAGTTTGGCGATGATTTCCTTGTGGGTACC
The DNA here is from genome assembly GCF_009496205.1 of Streptococcus mitis. Lineage (GTDB taxonomy): Bacteria > Bacillota > Bacilli > Lactobacillales > Streptococcaceae > Streptococcus > Streptococcus mitis_BN. The sequence goes on along the minus strand of NZ_WIJO01000104.1, from coordinate 176 downwards.
TCTATTAACAACATCCATAATTTGGACATTAGGGTCTTTGATATCGAGTAGTTTTGTGATAAAATGTAATTGTTCCATATGAATCTTTCTAATGAGTTGTTTAGTCGCTTTTCATTATAGGTTATATGGGACTTTTTTTCTACACAAAAATAGGCTCCATAATATCTATAGGGGGG
>NZ_WIJO01000103.1:0-1423 GCF_009496205.1 Streptococcus mitis | reverse complement strand
CAAGTACGTCAGCAAGCACGTCAGCCTCAACAAGTGCAAGTACGTCAGCAAGTACATCGGCTTCAACAAGCGCAAGTACGTCAGCAAGTACATCGGCTTCAACAAGCGCAAGTACCTCAGCAAGCACATCGGCTTCAACCAGCGCAAGTACATCGGCTAGCACTTCAGCCTCAACAAGTGCAAGTACGTCAGCAAGTACGTCGGCTTCAACGAGCGCAAGTACCTCAGCTTCAACAAGTGCAAGTACGTCAGCAAGCACATCAGCTTCAACGAGCGCAAGTACGTCAGCAAGTACGTCGGCTTCAACGAGCGCAAGTACTTCAGCTAGCACATCAGCTTCAACGAGCGCAAGTACGTCAGCAAGTACATCAGCTTCAACGAGCGCAAGTACGTCAGCAAGTACGTCGGCTTCAACGAGCGCAAGTACTTCAGCTAGCACATCAGCTTCAACGAGCGCAAGTACGTCAGCAAGTACATCAGCTTCGACGAGCGCAAGTACGTCAGCAAGCACATCGGCTTCAACAAGTGCAAGTACGTCAGCAAGCACCTCAGCTTCAACAAGTGCAAGTACATCAGCTTCAACAAGCGCAAGTACGTCAGCTTCAACGAGCGCAAGTACGTCAGCTTCAACCAGCGCAAGTACTTCAGCAAGCACTTCAGCTTCAACGAGCGCAAGTACGTCAGCAAGCACATCAGCTTCAACGAGCGCAAGTACTTCAGCAAGCACGTCAGCCTCAACAAGTGCCAGCACGTCAGCAAGTACATCGGCTTCAACAAGTGCAAGTACGTCAGCAAGTACATCAGCAAGCACCTCAGCTTCAACAAGCGCAAGTACTTCAGCTAGCACTTCAGCCTCAACAAGTGCAAGTACCTCAGCAAGTACTTCAGCTTCAACAAGCGCAAGTACATCAGCAAGTACATCGGCTTCAACAAGCGCAAGTACATCAGCAAGCACTTCAGCTTCAACAAGTGCAAGTACATCAGCAAGCACCTCAGCTTCAACAAGCGCAAGTACATCAGCAAGTACCTCAGCTTCAACAAGTGCAAGTACATCAGCAAGTACATCGGCTTCAACAAGCGCAAGTACATCAGCAAGTACCTCAGCTTCAACGAGCGCAAGTACATCAGCAAGTACGTCAGCTTCAACAAGTGCAAGTACGTCAGCAAGTACATCGGCTTCAACAAGCGCAAGTACATCAGCTAGCACATCTGCCTCAACAAGTGCAAGTACATCAGCAAGTACATCGGCTTCAACAAGTGCAAGTACGTCAGCAAGTACATCGGCTTCAACGAGCGCAAGTACGTCAGCAAGCACGTCAGCCTCAACAAGTGCAAGTACGTCAGCAAGTACATCGGCTTCAACAAGCGCAAGTACGTCAGCAAGTACATCGGCTTCAACAAGCGCAAGTACCTCAGCAAGCAC
>NZ_WIJO01000102.1:0-1519 GCF_009496205.1 Streptococcus mitis | reverse complement strand
GTTATTCCAGCAGCTGATTTGACGAAGACAGCAGAAGCAGCGTCTAAACCAAATGCAGGCGACGATGTGATTACCCCAGCGTCTAAGACAGTAGTAGCCAATCCAGAAGCGCTTACTCCAGAAGAGAAGAAAGCTATTGAGGATAAGGTAAAAGCCGTTAACCCAGGAGCTACGGTGGTAGTAGATGACAAAGGTAACGCGACTGTTACAACACCGTCAGGTAAGACAGCAGTTATTCCAGCAGCTGATTTGACGAAGACAGCAGAAGCAGCGTCTAAACCAAATGCAGGCGACGATGTGATTACCCCAGCGTCTAAGACAGTAGTAGCCAATCCAGAAGCCCTTACTCCAGAAGAGAAGAAAGCTATTGAGGATAAGGTAAAAGCCGTTAACCCAGGTGCTACGGTGGTAGTAGATGATAAGGGTAACGCAACTGTTACAACACCGTCAGGTAAGACAGCGGTTATTCCAGCAGCTGATTTGACGAAGACAGCAGAAGCAGTCGCTCAACCAAATGCAGGCAATGATATCAACACACCGGCGATTAAAACAGCAGTTGTTAATAAAGATGCTTTAACTGACGCAGAAAAAGAAGCAGTTAAGAAAGCAGTATCAGCAGTAAACCCAGGTGCTACGGTTGTAGTAGATGACAAAGGTAATGCGACTGTTACAACACCGTCAGGTAAGACAGCGGTTATTCCTGCTTCTAAACTAGTTATTCCAACAGAAAAACTTGCAGACCTATCTGAGCAAAATGGTGTGAATATTCCAGCTACACGTACCTTGGTAGCAGATAAGAATAACTTAACTCCAGAAGAAATTGCTAAGATTAAGGTTGCTGTGGAAGCTGTAAATCCAGGCTCAACAGTTGTTGTAGATGAAAAGGGTAACGCGACAGTAACCACAGTAGACGGAAAAACAGCAACAATTTCAGCTGAACAATTAGTTAAAGATGAAGCAGATGTAGCTACTAAAAACAATGGTGAAAATCTTAATCTTGATTTTGAAAAACAACTTGTAGCTAATTTGGATAATTTAACAGACGCGGATAAAGCGGGAGCTAAAGCCAAAATTATGGCAGCTAACCCAGATGTAGCAGAAGTAATCTTCGATGATAAAGGAAATGCAACGGTCATTTTGAATAATGGTAAAGCATATACAGTTTTAGCTAAAGATATCTTTAAAGAAATTCCTTATGTTCCATCATATAATGGAGGAAATAATAGAATTAATAACGCTGAAACAGCTAACGTGAATACAGTGGCTAAAGAATTGCCTAACACAGGTACAGAAGCTAATGCTAGCCTCGCAGCGCTTGGACTTCTTGGAGCCCTAGGTGGATTTGGACTTCTTTCTCGCAAGAAAAAAGAAGACTAAAAACTCATAGTTTTTAAGGCTCTTTGTCAACTGTAGTGGGTTGAAGAAAAGCTAATATCTAGAAAGGACAAATTTCGTCCTTTCTTTTTTGATATTCAGAGCGATAAAAATCCGTTTTTTGAAGTTTTCAAAGTTCCGAAAT
>NZ_WIJO01000101.1:0-1539 GCF_009496205.1 Streptococcus mitis | reverse complement strand
ATAGTATAGAGCTAGGAACGTAGTTAATCTTCGTTCCTTTTTTGTATTATTTTTGGTATAATAATAGTTATTCAAATTTTATTTAGATTAAGAAAGAGTAGGATAGTATGTCTCGTTCTATCGATTTATTAAAACATCGGTATTTGAAAAATATTAAAGAAAATCCTGAATTATTTATTGGGATTGAGCTGGAATATCCTGTTGCAAATTTAGAGGGGCTTGCTACAGATGTTGATGTTATAAAGGAACTATTTCATTATTTAGTTTCTGCTTTAGATTTTATTGTAGAGAAGGTAGATGATTTTGGAAATCCTATCCAGTTAGTAGATCCGATAAGTCAGGATGCTATTTTATTTGAAATTTCCTATACAACGATTGAGTTTGCATTTGGTAAGGCTGAAACGATTCAAGAGGTTGAGAATCGTTTTAATAACTATATGGATGTAATTCAGATTAAATTAAGTAAATCAAATCATGCTATTGTTGGCTGTGGTATTCATCCCAACTGGGATAAAAATGAGAATTGTCCAGTGGCTTTCCCACGGTATCGCATGTTGATGGACTATTTGAATTTGAGTAGAAATGTGACTAAATCAGATTTGCATCATTTTCCTGAATACGGAGCGTTTATTTGTGGGAGTCAGGTACAGTTAGATGTTTCAAAGTCTAACTACTTACGAGTGATTAATGCTTTTACCCAAATTGAAGCAGTTAAGGCTTATTTATTTGCAAACTCTGAGTTTACAGGTGCGGATTGGGATACAAAAATCTCAAGAGATATTTTCTGGGAAGAATCTATGCATGGTATCTATCCAGAGAATGTTGGTGTCAATGCTAGACTCTTTAAAGATGAGGATGATTTTTTTGACTATCTAGATCATTCTGCAATTTTTACTGCGGAACGTGATGAACAAACCTATTATTTTTATCCGATTCAGGCAAGGGATTATTTGGCTATGCCTGAAATGCAGGCAATTGCTCTGAATGGGGATAAGGTTATTATTTACCCCCAAGAGAAGGATTTTGAAACCCATCGTAGTTATCAGTATCAAGACTTAACGACTCGAGGAACGGTTGAGTTTCGTAGTGTGTGTACTCAGCCACTTGATAGAACTTTTGCTTTTGCTGTCTTTCACTTGGGATTGTTGGTTAATTTAGACAAGTTAGAAGCTTACTTAGAAACAGCACCTTTCTTTAAAGAATTTGGGAGAAATTATAAGTTTTTAAGGCGACAATTTTCTAAGAAAAAGCTTACAGATCAGGAAAAAACTGCAATTATCAGTTTTTCAAAAGACTTACTCTTGCTAGCTGAGGAAGGACTGAAGATGAGAAATAAACAAGAAATGATTTATTTAGAGCCTTTGAAGAAAGAATTGGGGGTAAATTCCCAAACTAAGTTCCACCGCTAATCCAAGTGGAAGTTAGTCTGATAAAAATCGTAAAAACCAGTGGAAATCCGTGTCAGGGTAAGTTCCACTGGTTTTACTAATGCTTGATTTCATCGCTTTTGTAACCAAAATGAATCGAAAAAAAGAGCGC
>NZ_WIJO01000100.1:0-1969 GCF_009496205.1 Streptococcus mitis | reverse complement strand
GCTTCTCTAAGCTATATCCTTGTTTTCTAAGTTCATAGATCTGAACTTTATCATCATAAGTTAATTTCATAATAAAAACACCCCAAAAGTTAGATTTTTTCTGTCTAACTTTTGGGGTGCAGTTCAATATGATGCGCTTTTCTTATCTTAAAAACTTTTTTACCAATCTCTTTATTTCACAGGTATCTCCTTCATCACACGTGCAGGATTACCAGCTAGGACAACGTTGTCACCAAAGGACTTAGTAATTACAGCCCCTGCTCCAGCAACAACATTATTACCCAATGTCACTCCAGGAAGGATAATAACACCACCTCCAGCCCAGAAATTGTCTCCGATAGTAATAGGTTTGCCGTATTCCACACCTGAATTGCGTTCCTTCGGGTCCAATGGATGGAGGGGAGTCAAGAACTGACAGTTGGGACCAATCATAGCATTGTCCCCGATGCGAATTGGACAAACATCCAGCATGGTCAAGTTCCAATTAGAATAAAAATTTTCCCCTAGATGGATGTTGACTCCATAGTCGACCACCAGGCGTGGATTGATATAAAGATTTTGCCCAGTTGAACCAAACCAATCCTTGATAATCTCCGCCCCCTTCAAGGGATCTTCTTCCTCGTTAAAAGCAGCCTGTTTTTAGCGAGAAGCCTGAGCCAAGGCCCGCAATTCTGGGTCCGATGGACGGTAGACCTCTCCCACTATCATTTTCTGGTATTCACTGGTCATTGTTTTCTTCTCCTTGTTCCCTACTATCATATCAAATTTTCTACGTGTCTGACTAGGATAAGGAGCAATTTCTACAATTGATACCCTACTCTTCATCATATCCTGTCTAAGCGAATACGAGTCACGATTCCATCTGGGTCTGTGATTTCCAACTGGCTAGATGTCAGCCGCTTGATTGGTGCATCAACTTCTTGTGCTCTCTGGGCAATCGTTAACAGTTCTTCTTTATGTTCGACTTCAATAACATAATAGGCTAAACCTGACAAGTCTTGCTTACGCGGAGCCAAATCTTTTCCTCCCCATTCGTTGACTGCCAAATGATGATGGTAATCTCCAGCCGCAATCCAACTAGCGCTAGGTACACTGAATTTATCCTCTAACCCTAACACCTTTTGATAAAACTGGCTGGACTTTCGACTATCCTTGACGGAAAGATGAATATGCCCCATTCTCGTACCTTCTGCCAGGATAAAGGGCTCTACTCTTTCCCCCAACTCATAAATGTCCTGCGCCGCAAGAGCCTCCGTCACTCCGATAATGCGTCCATCTTCTCGAATATCCCATGTGGAAACCGGCTTATCTCGATAGAGTTCAATGCCATTTCCCTCCAAATCTTCCAAGTAAATAGCTTCACTGTAACCATGGTCTGCACCGCCGATAAGAGGAATCTGTAAATCTGTCAGGTGTTTCAAGACATCAGCCAAATCCTTTCGTGTCGGCAAGAGAATAGCCAGATGGTAAAGACCATAATGTTCCCTTACTTCACCGCTCTCTTGTGTTTGAATCAGCTGTACCAAGGCTGTTCCACCAAGGCCTAGAATGGACTCTGTCTCCGTTTGAGATAAGATTTCTAAACCAATAATTTGCTGATAAAAGGCTGTTTGACTTGCCAAATCCTTTACATTTAAAACTGCCTCTGCCAAATAAATGTGGCTCTTGTATTCATAGGTCATAAATGGCCCTCTTTCCCAGATGTAATTATTATCGTGACAACTATTATATAATTTCCATCAAGAAAGTCAAGTCAGACAACTTAAGAGATGCGGAGCAATAACGCCAGTTCAGGATAAGATAAAGTAAATTTTTCCATAATAAAACGCATATTATCAAAGTTTTCTGTACTGACCCCAAAAAGTTAGACAATTAATTTATCCGAAGGATTTAGTTCTGTATTGTACAGGGCTAAGTCCTTTTAGTTTTACCTTAATTCGTTTATTGTTGTAGTAATCAATATAGTCTA